>NZ_JANAVN010000021.1:0-96663 GCF_024213565.1 Paenibacillus sp. Lou8.1 | reverse complement strand
AAAAATATCTCTTGTTTGATTTTGCAAGCAAAATCGTTTTACTCACTCGTTGTTCAGTTTTCAAAGATCAAACATTCTTTTCTTGTCGATTCAGCTTGTCGACTCATCAACTCTTATATCATATCATGTCCGAACCAACTTTGCAAGCATTTTTTAGAATCTTTTTTTGAAACACTCGCTCGCAATATTGTATTTCTTGGCCGGAATTAGAGTATACCATTCTGTATATTTAAATGCAACCCTTTTTAATGAATAGTTTTTACTATTTTTATTGTTGTAATTTTACCCTGTGTACACTGTACTTTTGCCAAATGGACTTAGTTATCCGCATCCAGAACGACGTGATATCCATTCAATGATCAAGAATACGCGGGTTACTCATTACAACTCAAGTGCATATTCTGTTTTTTCTTTAATATTGATGATTTGACAAAGAAAGGATGGGTAAAAAGATAAGGAGTTAGCCACAAACCATACGGTAGCAGCTATTGTTTCACGCAACTTTAGGTAATGATTAATTATAGCTGTATAGAGGAGTAGATTTTCTAATGAAGCAACGAAGGCGAACATGGACGAGAATTGTGTTTCTTATTATCTCTTGCTTATTGCTTTTCGTGATCTCCGGATTTGTGTATGAGTGGATTGCATCCAAGAAGGATAAATCACAATACCCACCTCCGGGGGAATTGGTCGATGCCGGGGGCTATCGACTTCATATTCGTAAACTCGGTAACGGTTCTCCAACAATATTGCTTGAATCAGGGAGCGGGGAAAGTAGCCTCTCCTGGAGAGATATTCCCGAAAAGCTGTCATCATTCGCTACCGTTGTATCCTATGATCGGGCAGGCTATGCATGGAGCGAGGAGGCAAATACACCACGCACCGGGGAAAACATCGTTCGGGAGCTTCATACTGCTCTAAAGAATGCGGACATCCGACCTCCTTATATCCTTGTAGGTCATTCCCTCGGGGGGATGTACTCAAGACTGTACGCGCAGACGTACAGAGACGAAGTGGCAGGATTGGTTCTGGTGGATGCCAGGCCTGAGAATGACGCCCGACGGACAAATAAGATCTATGCCAAGGAACGGCCTAAGGCCAATCCCTCCCCGTTAATATCCATTCTCCTAGAAAAATCAGGGGCTTTTCGCCTGTTCCCCAATTTTATGCTGACGGGTCGGGTCGAATATCAAGATAGAAAATCTTTTGTGAATATTGTCGCTTCTTCTAAATACTTTCGGTCTGTTGCAGAGGAGGGTGACCTAGCGGGCACTACCGAAGATGCCATACGGGGACATCATCTGGGTAATCTCCCTGTACGTGTAATTGCTCGGGGCATTCAACAAGATTTGACTCAGTTCGGTATTAGTAAACGCGGAAATAATCAGATTGAACAAAGCTGGCAAATCGGACAGCGCGAGATGCTTAACATCTCTACAAACAGCAAATTAATTGTTGCCAAGAAAAGCGAGCATATGATCATCCATGATCAACCGGAGCTTGTCATCCAAGTCATCCGTGAACTCATCACCAACACCAGTCACTTTCAGTCAACCACGTCTAAAGCATACACAGATGATTAGGGACTTTATATGTTAAGGACAGCTTAAAAAAACAAAAGACGCCCGAGTTCCTTCTATATAAAGGAATCCGGGCGTCTTTGCTGCCTAACACTTATTATGCTTGATTGAGCTTAGGACAAAATGGGCTTGTTTTTAGATGAAGCCTCTGTGACCTTGCCAAGTATCTGTCTCAGTACTTTAGCATTTTCCCCAATAAAACCGGAATCAAGCAGCACATCATGCGTTCCGATGACTTCGTATTCTTTGTATTGACCAAGTGTCGCCTGTTGCCATAACAATTTATCTAATGATGTATCCGGACCAATACTATCATCCTCTGCAATCAGAGCATGGATATTCGCATGAACTTCACCTGCGTTAATAAGCTCATCGCGGTAGGTGGAGTACACCAACATTTTGTCCATGACTCGCTCCCTGTCCACTGGATCGGCGAGAAATGCTTTGTACTGGTCCCTGATGCTGTCCAGTACCGTCTCGACAATCTCTTCGAGCTCCTCTGGAGTCGATTCATCTTTGGACATCTTTCTCATAGCATCTACCATAATAATGTCGCTAACATGGTGACCTCGGCTTTCCATGGCTTTAGCTACCTCGAAGGCGAGATTTCCTCCAAGTGAGTATCCCAGAAATACATATGGGCCCTCTGCTTGAATATCCACAATGGCATCAATGTATCGATCCAGCATATCTTGACCCTGGTACCGATCGCCGATAAATTCCATTCCGTACACCTCGCAAAGCCCTTCCAGCTCCTTGGCCATCTCATAGTACCCCAGAGAGTGGCCTACCCGTGGAGGGAAGCAAAATACTTTAAGTGTTCCTTTTCCTGGGAAGCGGATAATTTCCATTTCTTGTTCGTCGGCAGCATTCGTTGCCTGCAGCTTGAAAATTTCATGCGCCATTTCTTCCACAGTCGGCAGATTAAACACAGCCTGGAGTGGGAGATGGACGCCCATACTGGACGAGATCCTTTGGATCAAGCCCAATACTTTCAGGGAATGGCCCCCAAGTTCGAAGAAATGATCCCTGATCCCGATTTCCTGTACGCCGAGCACCTCGGACCAAATCTGAGCGAGCTCTACTTCTGTCTGCGTACGCGGCGCGATATACTCCGCTGTGCTCCGCAGAAGGGTTTCCGGTGCCGGTAGCGCTTTGCGATCCAATTTGCCATTCGGATTCAGCGGCATTTGTGCGAGCTGTACGAAGGCAGACGGAATCATGTAGCTTGGCAGCTCGCTGGCCAGTGCCTCGCGTAGTACGCCCGCTGCGAGCCCTTCCTCGGCCACAAAGTATGCGCAAAGCTGAGTACTTCCGCTGGAGTCAGCCAGTGCTAGAACAACCGCTTCTTGTACCGACGGCACCTTCAGAATTTGTGCTTCCACTTCTCCCAACTCAATGCGGTAACCGCGGATTTTTACCTGGTGATCGATCCGTCCCAAATACTCAATATTCCCGTCTGGCAACCACCGGGCCAAATCGCCTGTTCGGTAAATCCGTTCTCCCGGTTTGTACGGATGAGGAATGAACTTCTCTGCTGTCAGTTCAGGCTGATTGAAGTACCCCCTTGCTACCCCTTCGCCTGCAATACACAGTTCTCCTGGTACACCTACTGGTGATACCTGAGAGGCGCCGTCTATCATCCATACTTGGACGTTAGCGTACGGTTTGCCGATCGGCACATGCGTTAGAGCCGCAGTCTCAAGGCTCGTTGTATACCGAGTCGCATATACGGCTGCTTCCGTAGGACCGTAGATGTTTTCCAGTACTGCGTAAGGAGATACTTTATAATACTCTTCCACAAGTTTGGCAGGCAGCGTCTCGCCGCAGGCAAACAGGTATTTCAGAGTAAGGAATCCTTGGGTGCCGCTTTCTTTCAAGTATTGAACGAGCACACTGAGCATCGACGGCACCAAATTGAGATGCGTGATACGGTTCGTATCCACGGCCTCTAGCAGTGCCATCGGGTCTTTGTCCACGCCTTGTGGCAGGATCACGAGAGTCCCTTGTCCAAAGAACCAGCAGAACAGCTCCGGCACGGAGAAGTCAAAGGTGAATGTCGTTTTGAGCAGGAAACGGTCGCCTGCCAACATCGGATATTCAGCTTCCAACTGACTCAGCGTATGGACGGCAGCGCGATGTTCAATCATTACCCCTTTCGGCTTGCCGGTTGAACCTGACGTGTAAATGATATACGCCAGATGCTCCGGCCCTGCCATTGGCTCCAGATTCGAGCTATCCGCATGATACGCCTGCGGATCATCAAGTGCCAGGATCGTGCCAGTGAACGGAAAACGATCTTGGAGATGGTTCTTCGTCAGCAGAAGCTTCGCTCCCGAATCCTCCAGCATGTGGCGAATACGATCTTCTGGGAACTCCGGATCAATCGGTACATAGGCCCCGCCAGCTTTTAGAATGGCATGAATACCAATGATCATCTCAAGCGAGCGCTCGACCATGATGCCGACTGGTTGGTCCGGTCTAACCCCTTGGGCACGCAGCGTACGTGCGAGACGGTTCGCCTGCTGATCGAGTTCTCCATAGGTAAGCTCCGTTTCACCGTAAATAAGTGCTGTACGATCCGGTGTGAGCGCTGCTTTTTCCTCAAATATACCGTGAAGGGTCTGCTCACGCGGATAAGGAACTGCTGTATCGCCCCACACCTCTATAATCTGCGATTTCTCTTCTGGCGTGATCAACTCCAGCTCATCAATACGGATGGTAGGTTGAACAGCTACGCTTGTCAGAATTCTCGTCAAGTGTCCTTGAATGCGTTCCACGCTCTCCCGATCATAGACGCGGGCATTGTAACGGTACAAGAACTCCAGATTACGGCCCGGCAGCACAATGAGGTTAAAATCATAATTCGTCTGTTCAAACATCTGAACATCCGTAATTCTGTATTCAGCCTCTTCACTGGAAATTTTCTCTTCCAGATGCTCTTCTACCGGGTAATTTTCGAACACCATAATATGAGAAATCAAATCTTGCTTTTGTTCGCTCTGTGCTTGAATCTCATAGAGCGGATAGGAATCATAAGCATGTCCTGCCAAATATAATTCCTGCTGTCTTTTCATCACATGGGAGAACGAATCACTTCCCTCGGCCTGAACCCGAACCGGAACTGTATTGATGAAGAGACCGATCATACTTTCGATACCCGGAATCTCGGCAGGTCTCCCCGATACTACACTTCCGAAGACGATATCCTGGCTTCTATTGTAGCGCTGCAACACGATTCCCCAGGCTGCTTGCATCAATGTATTCATCGTCACCTGATGCTGTTTGGCCACCTGTTCCAGGCGATTGGTCAATTCCGCATCCAACGTGAATACCAGCTTCTCCGACACATAGGCTTCTGCTTTTGCTGATGGCTGTGTGATGGCTTGTGGCAGCTTCGTCTGCTGCTCGTAGCCTTCCAGGTACCCTCTCCAGTAAGAGGATGCCTCTTCCTCACCTTGCTTCTCCAACCATTGAATGTACTGGCTGTACGATGCTGCTGCAGGAAGCTCAGGTTCCCTTTGCTCACGTAGAGCTCCGTATGTTTCAAACACTTCCTGGAGCACAAGCGGCATACACCAGCCATCCAAAATGATGTGATGAGAGCTCCACAACAGATGGTAATGCTCTTTTGCAGTACGTAGGATAGCAACTCGAAGCAAGGCTTCATTCGCAAGATCAAAACCTCTCGCTTTGTCTTGGGCAACATAAGCTGCAAGACGCGCTTCTATTTCAGCGGATTCCAGCTCATGCAGATCCTCGTATACGAAGTCGCATGCTCTTTCTTTGAACACAATCTGTATAGGGAAATCGCCCCACCCGGCATGGAAATTCGTTCTCAATATAGCATGCCGTTTCATCAGATGTTTTAAGCTGCGTTTGAAATCCTCAGGATAGAATGCTCCCTGAATTTCAAATTTGGCCTGCTCAAAGTAGACTTCCGAATGAGGCTCCAGCAAGCTGTGGAACAACATTCCTTTTTGCATCGGCGTCAGTTTATACATATTTTCAATACTGCCGATATGCCGTGTCTGCTCTTCTATCTCCTCAATCTTTTCTAAGCTGATATCTTTGAGGAGTACATCGCTTGGTGTAAGTTCTGCTCTTTCCTTACTTACGCAATGTCCAATGACTTCGCTGAGACGGTTCTTCAGAATGCCAACAAACTTAGCCACGGACTCCCCGTCGAGCTGATGACGGTTATAGCTGACCGAAAGTTGAAGCTGTCCTTCGGCAATCAGTCCATTAATGTTCAATGCCTGATGCTGCACCATCTGCTCACTGACCTCAGGTCCTACTGAGTAAGGCGATACTTCCATCGTCCCTCCTGCAAGATCCTGGTCGAACTGCCCCAAGTAGTTGAAGGTAATCTCAGGTTCAGCCGAGAAGGAGGAGACGTCGGAACCGTCGCTTAAATATTTCAAAATACCATATCCGACACCTTTGTTCGGGATACGACGCAAGCCTTCCTTGACGTGCTTGATTCTGGCGCCGATCTCCAATTCCCCTCCCATCTCAAGGGCGACAGGGTATTGACTTGTAAACCAGCCTATTGTGCGAGTAATATCCAGTTCCGGCACAACGGGCTCCCGTCCATGTCCCTCCAGAAGGATGCCTACACGTTCGATTCCCGTCCACTCGTGAACAGCCATACCCAGAGCCGTCAGGAGCAGATCGTTGACCTCCGTATTGTAAGTGCGGTTCGCTTCTTTCAGGAACTGCTCTGTCTCTTCTGGTGACCATCTCACCGTGACAGCCTCACTGTCTTTGATGAGAAGAGCGCCGTCTACCTTGTCTTTGGGAAGAGGGACAAAGCCATCTCCCTCTACTTCTGCCCAATAGCTGCGTTCTTGTTCAGCAGCCGGACTATTCGCAAATTGTGTGATTCCCTCAACCCATGCACGGTACGAATCCGTCTTCTGTGTAAGCTTGACCGCTTCTCCACGTGCTGCCTGCTCGTAGCCTTCCTGCAGGTCCTCAAAGAGAATACGCCAGGATACGCCATCCACAGCCAGATGATGAATAACGATCAACAGATGTTCGCCTTCCGCACAGCGGAACAGACCCAGTCTAAAGAGAGGTCCATCCTCCAGAGAGATGCTGCGCTGAATGGCTTCCGCACCTGCTTCTATTGCTGAAGCCGGGTCTGTCTCATCCCGCAAATCGTGGATCTGGAGGCTATAGAGCTCACCCTCACCCATGCTCCGGTTCCAGGCCTCCAATCCCTGCTCTCCTTGGCGGAACACCAGTCGTAAAGCATCATGATGCTCTGCAATTTTCCGAACAACCTCGGCGAGCGCATCGGTATTGAAGCCATCCCGTCGGTACAACATGACCGACTGATTAAAGTGATGCAGATCCATCGACTGTTCATCGAAGAATCTGTGCTGAGCAGGTCCCAGTCTTACCGCTCCGTGTACCTCGCTTTGGTCCGCAATTCGGCTGACCACACTAACGCGCTGTGCCAGCTCTGCAATTGTCGGATAACCGAACAAATCCTTCATTTCAAGCTTATAGCCTGCTTGGAGAAGCCTTGAAGATACTTGGATGGATTTGATCGAGTCACCTCCAAGCTCAAAGAAATTATCATGAATGCCGACAAGCGGCACGCCGAGTACACCCTGCCAGATTGAAGCCAAAATGTTCTCCACATCCGTGCGCGGAGCGGTAAAGTCTGCTCCCGCCTTGATACCCGAGTTCGGTTCAGGCAGTGCCTTGCGATCCAGCTTACCATTCGGTGTCAGAGGCATCACGTCCAGTTGGACGAAGTAAGACGGAATCATATATGCAGGCAGTCCGGCAGACAGTTCGTCTCTCAGCTCGCTGACAGACATTTCGCGATTAGCTACGAAGTAAGCACACAGCGATTTCTGCCCATGAGCATCTGCCCACGCAACAACGAGAGCTTCCTCGACAAGTGGAATGTCCAGCAGCTTGGCCTCAATCTCACCAAGCTCAATACGATAGCCCCGTATTTTAACTTGGTGATCAATGCGTCCAATGTACTCAATGTCTCCATTAGGAAGGCGACGAGCCAAATCCCCAGTGCGATACATATTTCCTTCCAAAGCGAACGGATTTCTAATGAATTTATCTGCGGTAAGCTCAGGACGGTTCAGATATCCACGGGCTACCCCGTCCCCGGCGATGTACATTTCGCCCTCCACGCCTAACGGTACGAGACGAAGCTGATCATCCAGAATATGGATGTATATATTGTCTGCTGGCAACCCAATCGGTACAGATTCACGCGTATCCTTCGCAGGATTGTACAGGTGAATCATGCAGCCGACGACCGTTTCGGTTGGTCCATATTCATTGTAGATTTTTATGTTGCTGCCAAAGAGATCTGTGATGGTTTTCGACAAATGTGTGGTCAGATTCTCTCCACCCACAATAAGCTGCTGAATGCGACTTTCTGCCGGGATGGTCATATCTTTAATCAGACTGAGATGAGTCGGCGTCAGCTTGAGAATGTCCACCGCATTTTCACGCAAAATATGCTGTACAACCTCCGCTTTATCTATACCATCATAAATCCGTACTATTCCTCCGTTTATTAACGGAGTAAACATTGATGTCATCGTCAAGTCAAACGAAATGGATGAATACAACGGGAAATCCGTTGGTTTTCCAGCACAATAGACCTTATTGGCCCACCAGATGTAGTTCACGATCCCTTTGTGGTTAATCATGGTTCCCTTCGGATTTCCGGTTGTACCCGAGGTATAGATTAAGTACACCAGATCGTTTCCTCCAACAGGAATATTGGGATTATCCACCTCGGTTCCGTAGATGTGCGGGGAATCCAATTCCATAACCGTTCCCTCAAAAGAGGCCAACTCCGTCAGGTGGCTCTGTGTGAGCAAAATTTCAGCGCCAGAATCCTTCAGAATATACTGAATCCGCTCCTGCGGATATTCAGGATCAATAGGTACATAGGCTCCACCCGCTTTGAGCACACCCATGATGGCGACAAGCAGTTCTACAGACCGATCTGCCAACAGACCTACCACTTGTTCACTCCGTAGTCCTTGGTCTATCAAGGTGGAAGCTAGTCTGTTCGCCTGCTCGTTCAGCTCCCGATACGTGATCTGAGTGTCCCCATTTACAGCCGCAATCTTATCCGGCGTACGGACAACCTGTTCTTCAAACAAGGTATGCAGACCCTGATCACTTGGATAGGTATGGGCCTTGCCGCCCCAGTCAAGCAGGTTCATCCGTTCCTCGGATGTTACAATCTCCAGTTCCTGTATCGTCGCCTGCGGACGAGCAGCCACCTGATCGAGCATCTGCAACAAGTGTCCTCCGATACGTGCAATGCTTTCTTGCTCGTAAACCGAAGCATTATAGCGAATGCAGACCTTGATGTCTTCGCCTGGAATCACAACCAGGTTAAAGTCATAGTTGGTTTGTTCAAACATGGTGAAGTTGGCAACTTCGAGATTGTCCTCCGTTTGGTTACCCGATTGCTCCACCTGCTCGTCGAGCGGGTAATTTTCAAAGATCATAATATGAGAAATCAGGTCCTGCTTTTGGGTTGTTTTCCCCTGAATCTCATACAGTGGATAGGTGTCGTAGGCACGACCAGCCAATGACTGTGCCTGTGTACGTTTCATCACTTCGACAAAGGCTTCGTCTTTGGATGACTGTACACGGATAGGTACTGTATTGATGAACAGACCCACCATATTTTCGATCCCTGCAATCTCAGCGGGTCTACCCGACACAACGCCGCCGAAAACGACATCCGAGCTTGCATTATAACGTTGAAGAATCAGTCCCCAAGCTGTCTGCATGAGTGTATTGACGGTTACGTGATTGCGCTTCGCGACAACATCCATTTTACCTGTCAAAGATGCACCCAGATGGAGAACGTGCTCTTTTAGAACATAGCCCGCTTCTTTTGCTTGAGATTTCGTTTTACCTTCCGGCAATACAGTATTCCCGTCATAATCTTCGAGATATTGGCTCCAATACGTTGAAGCTTCTTGATCATCCTGTGCATCAAGCCACTCGATATAACGGCTATAGGGCTGAGCTGGCGGTAGGACAGGCTGTACTTGCTGTTTCTTGGCAGAATAATAATCGAACAGCTCCTGTGTAATGATCGGGATACACCAGCCATCCATGACAATATGGTGGAAGCTCCACAATACAAGATAGCTTTGATCCTTCTGCAAGACGGTCACCCGCATCAGCGGATCTTCTGACAAGCTGAACCCCTTAACCATATCTTCAGCAATATAAGCCTTGATTCGAGCTTCTTGTTCCTGCATAGATGCGTCGCGCAAATCTACGTAGTGCAGAGGGATTAACCGTTGCTTAAAGACAACTTGCAGCGGTACATCAGCAATGTTGTTGTAAAATCCGGTACGTAGTATGGCATGTCGTTGCACCAAAGCCTGGAAGCTCTCGAAGAAGATATCTACATCGAAGCTACCACGCAGCTCAAACGTTGCCTGTTCGAAGTATGAAGAGGAGTCCGGCTCCAGCAGGCTGTGAAACAGCATTCCCTTCTGCATTGGCGTCAGCTTGTACACATCCTCAATCTCTCCGATGTGAGCCGTCTGCGCCGTGAGTCGATCAAGCTGCTCCAATGTTAATCCTTGGAACAGAACATCACTTGGTGTAAGCTGTGAACGCTCCTGAGCCACACAATGACGGATGACCTCAATAAGGCTTGACTGTAATAATTCAGCAAAATGACTCACCGTCTCGTTACGATACTGCCTGCTGCTGTACGTAATCGTCAGTGATAGCTGGCCTTCAGCAATCATGCCATTCACATCCAGAGCATATTGCTGTGGTGTGAGGTCGCTGAGCGCCTTACCAACTGAATGTGTGGATAGGCTAAGGGCATTACCCTCCAGATCCTGATCAAACTGCCCAAGATAATTGAAGGAAATTTCCGGCTCCACGCCAAATCCGACACTTTTCTCCGGTGCCATATACTTCAGAAGACCGTAGCCGATTCCTTTGTGCGGAACCTCTCGCAAATTCTCCTTGATGCGCTTGATTCGTGCAGATACTTCCTGTCCGCCTTGCAGGTTCAGCAGAACTGGATACTGGGTTGTGAACCAACCGACGGTACGGGTAATATCCAGGTCTGGTACGATCATTTCCCGTCCATGCCCTTCAAGATTGACCAAAATCTGCTCCATGCCTGTCCAGCGCTGAATGGCTGTCCCCAGAGCAGTCAAGAGCAAGTCGTTCGTCTCCGTATGATACGCCCGGTTCGCTTGCCGCAACAGCAGGTCTGTTTCCTGCGCAGACCACGTTACCGTAACCGATTCAGTATCCCGAATGGTGCCCGGCTTCTGATCCTCATCCTTCGGCAGTGGGGCCAAAATCGCCTCTTCGATCAGCTGCCAGTATGCACGCTCCTTGTCCAGAGCAGGCCCTGCTGCATACTTCGTCGCTTGCTCAGACCATACAAGATACGAATCGGTCTTTTGTGGAAGGACGATTGCTTGTCCATTCAATGCCTGCTCGTACCCCGCTGCAATGTCCTCAAACAGGATGCGCCAGGATACGCCGTCAACCAAGAGGTGATGAATGACAATCAACAAATGATCGCCATCGCCACAATGGAACAGGCCTAACTTGAACAGTGGGCCACCTTCCAAGTCAAAGCTTGCCTGAATGGCATCGGCTTGGGCCTGAACCGCAGCTGTCTGGTCTTCCGCCTGCCGCACATCGGCAATGTCCAATGTGTAGAGCTCGCCTTCGTCCGTTCCCCGATTCCAAGCTGCATACCCAGCTTCTGTAGACCGGAAAACCATACGCAGCGCATCATGATGGATCGCAATTTGGTCCATTGTCAACCGGAGTGCAGCTTCATCAAAGCCGTCTTTCCGATAGAGCATGACGGCATGATTATAATGGTGCGGCTCCGCTGTATGGCGTTTAAAGAACCAACGCTGAATGGGCATTAACTCTGCTGCACCTTTAATTTCGCCCTGTTCCGCTGTGCGTCCGGCTGCCTGAAGATACGGGCTTAGCTCGGCAATTGTCGGATATTTGAAGAGATCCTTCATCTCTAATTTATATCCGGCTTGGAACAATCTCGAGGACACTTGGATCGCCTTGATGGAATCACCACCCAGATCAAAGAAATGATCATGGATGCCGACCTGCTGCGCTCCCAGCACACCTTGCCATACGGAAGCCAAGGCTTCCTCAGCCTTCGTCCTTGGCGGTTCATAAACCGCTCCAGTCTGCACATTGGTCTCCGGAGCCGGAAGCGCTTTGCGATCCAGCTTGCCATTTGGCGTCAAAGGCATCTGTTCCAATTGCATAAAGTAAGATGGAATCATATAAGTCGGCAGTTCGGCAGCCAAGGCTTTTCTCAACTCGCCTACCGTCAGCATCTGATCGGCAGTGAAATAGCCGACAAGCACTTTTTGTCCACTTCCATCCTCTCGGGCGAGCACAACGGCCTCCCTTACAGACGGAGCATGGAGCAGCTTCGCTTCCACTTCGCCCAGCTCGATACGGTAACCACGGATTTTTACCTGATGGTCAATCCGTCCCAAATACTCCATGCTGCCATCCGGCAACCAGCGTGCCAAGTCACCCGAGCGGTACATGCGCTCGCCCGCTTCAAACGGATGAGCGACAAACTTCTCTTCCGTCAATTCCGGTCGGTTCAAATAACCTCGCGCCAGACCTACGCCCGCCACATAGAGTTCACCTGGAATGCCAATCGGCTGTGGACGGCGTTGTTCATCCAAAATGTACGCTCTCAGCGTCGGAATCGTGGTGCCGATATTGCTGCGTCCCTGTTCAATTTCCAACTCTGTAATTTCCTTGTAGGTTACATGCACGGTCGTTTCGGTAATGCCGTACATGTTAATGAGCTGCACTTGCGGATACTTCGTTCTCCAGTCCTTGAGCAGGGCCGGGGCTAATGCCTCTCCACCGAAGATAATCATACGGAGGCTCAGTTCTGCCGCTTGATGACCGAGCTCTTCCTGTAGCAACTGGTAGAAGTACGTCGGTGTCTGGTTCAAAACGGTGACCTTCTGATCCTTAAGCAATTGCAAGAAACGATCTGGACTCTTCGCGGTAAGCGATGGAACGATGACCAACCGTCCTCCGTTCAGCAATGCTCCGTACATTTCCCATACAGAGAAGTCAAAACAGAATGAATGGAACAGTGTCCACGTATCCTGAGGACCAAAGTCAAACATATTTTTATCATTAAAGAGCAAGCGAACTACATTTTTATGCTCAATCAGTGTTCCCTTTGGCTTGCCTGTCGTACCCGATGTGTAGATGACGTAGGCAAGATGCTCCGGTCCGGCTGCAGGCTGCAGGTTTGAGACATCCTCCTTGTAGGAAGCCGTTTTGTCCAGACTTACGATATCCCCGGCGAAGGAGACCCGTTGCTCCAGATGCGCTTGTGTCAGCAGTAGCTTGGCTCCCGAATCCTCAAGCATAAAGCGAATGCGGTCCTCTGGATATTCAGGGTCTACAGGGACATAGGCCCCGCCTGCCTTCAAGATGGCTAAAATTCCGACCACCATTTCAAGGGAACGATCCGCCATAATTCCAGCCAAACCGTCTGGTTGCAAACCACGTTCCCTCAGCGTTCGGGCAAGTCCATTGGCCCGCTCGTTCAGCTCGCTGTAGGACAGGGTTGCATCTTCACATACGACTGCCACTGCATTCGGAGTACGTGCGGCCTGCTCCTCGAACAGCGCATAGATCGTCTTGTCACGAGGATAATCTGCCTTGGCTTGGTCCGGCGCTTTCATCAGCCTTGATTTTTCCTGAGGTGTCACGATATCAAGGGATGACAACGGCAGTGCGGGATTGGCGATGGCTTCCCGAATAAGCTGTACAAAGTGGCCTGCCATCCGCTCAGCAGTCTCTTGCTTGTAGATCGCAGTCGCATACTCAAGCGTGCAGTTCAATGCCCCGTCTGCTTCACTCACGGTCAGCGTAAGATCGAACTTGGCAGCCGGATGTACATTATCGTAAGGAGTGAAGCGCAATCCTTCTATTTCTTGTTCTCCCTGCTCGATATTTTGCAGGACAAACATGGTATCAAATAGTGGGTTACGGCTCAAATCACGCTGAAGCTCCAGCTTTTCTACCAGCTCCTCGAACGGGTAATCCTGGTTTTCATAGGCCCGCAGCGCTGTTTCCTTCACTTCCTGCAGATAAGCCTCGAAAGGCTTCTCTCCTTCTGGATAAGTACGAAGTGCCACTGTGCCGACGAACATACCGATGAGGCCTTCGAGTGTCGCATGGGATCTTCCTGCCACAGGTGAACCGACAATGACATCTTCCTGACCTGTGTACTTGTGCAAGAGCGCTGTATAGGCTGCCAGCAGTACCATGAACAGAGTGGAACCCGTTCGGGTAGCCAACTCCTGAAGTGAAGCACTCAGAGAAGAATCAATTTGGAAGTCGATTCGATCGCCCGCAAAGCTTCGCACCGCAGGACGAACTTCATCTCCTGGCAAATCCAGCACTGGCAAGCTTCCACGGAAAGCATCCAGCCAGTAAGCCTCCTGGGCCTTAAGACGCTCGCTTCCGAGCTGCTCTTGCTGCCATACAGCATAGTCTGTGTACTGGATCTGTAGCTCAGGAAATACGTCCTCCTCTTGGTAGAAGCGGAGAAACTCTTCTATGAGAATATTCATAGAAACCCCATCTGAGACAATATGATGCATGTCAAACAATAGTAAATGGCGCTCATGTGCAATTCGAATAAGGCCGACTCGCAGCAATGGAGCTACACCTAAATCAAAAGGACGGACGAACTGCTGAAGGGTAGCTCCTGCCTCTTCCTCGCTCAACTCCGCATATTCCACAGTAAACGGAACATCCGTCAGGAGCTGCTGTACAGGTTCACCGTTCACAGTCACAAAACGAGTTCGCAGCGAACCATGACGATGAATTAGACGACGGAATGCCTGCTCTAGCCGTTCCCGATCCAAAGCTCCCTCAACGGTAAGGATACCCGGCATATTGTAGCTCAGCTCTCCACCTTCCAGCTGACTTAGAATAAACAGTCGTTTTTGGGCCGAGGACAATGGATAATGCTCTCTCGCTCCCGCTGTAGGAATTTCTTCGAAATTCAGCGGTGTATAGCCCTCAATGGCACGAGCTAATCCTTCAATAGTAGGAGACTCGAACACTGCTCTCAGACTAATCTCGCGATTCATTTCCTTGCGAATTCGTGAGACTAGCAGGGCTGCACGCAGTGAATGACCTCCAAAATGGAAGAAATTATCCTTCACTCCCGCGCTCTCTACACCCAGCACCTCTTGCCAGATTTCGGCTAATTGAATTTCCACAGGTGTCCTTGGAGCCTCAGATGAAGCCGCTGCCCATCCACGCTCGCCCTGCAGCGCTTTTCGGTCGATTTTTCCGTTCGACGTCAGAGGCATATCCTCCAGTTGTATGAAGCGGGAAGGGATCATATATCCAGGTAACATCTCCGACAGAACAGCCCGAAGTTCGGATACCTCAAGTTTCTGAGCGGCTACGAAGTAAGCGACTAGATCTTTGTAGCCGTCTTCGCCCTCTACAGCCATGGCTACGACTTCCTGAACGGACGGCACTCTGAGCATTTGTGCTTCTACCTCGCCCAGCTCGATACGGTAACCGCGGATTTTAACTTGGTGATCTATTCGACCTAAGTACTCGATGATTCCATTCGGTAACCAGCGAACCAGGTCACCCGTCCGATACATGCGCTCTCCTGGAGCAAACGGATTGTCCACGAACTTCTCACCCATTAACTCAGGCCGATTATGATACCCCCGTGCTAACCCGATACTCGAAATGCATAGCTCTCCAGCTACACCGACAGGTTGCAATCTAAAATGGTCATCCAAGATGTACACACTGTGGTTAGCAATAGGTCGTCCAATAGATACAATATCCGTTGCTTCCTCACTGTCCGGGACAGACCAGATTGTGGTGCATACGGAGTCCTCTGTTGGGCCATAGCCATTAGAGTAACGTACATGCTTCCTCCACTCTTCGATCAACTCGACCGATGCGGCCGATCCAGCGGTTAGCAGGCACCGCAGTGTTGGCAAACGCTCTGGATCAAGGTGGATAGCGTAAGCGGGTGGCAAAGTCGCTACCGTAATCCCCTTATCGTTCATGAACTGCTCGAACAGGGCATGATCTAAAATATCTTGTTTAGAAGGGATGCACAGAACAGCCCCGTGGCTCAGCGCCGTTAAAATTTCCGAAACCGATGCATCAAACGACAGACTTGCAAACTGAACGATCCGATCCTGCGGTGTAACTTCGAAGTGTGTCCCGTATACGTCCGAAAGATTTGGTAGTCCCCGATGCTCGACTAATACGCCCTTAGGCTGACCCGTCGTACCTGAAGTGTAGATCACGTAAGCTAGATCATCCGGGCTAGCAGTAGCCTCCAAATTCGAGGTGTCGGCATCATAGGTCGAAGATTCATCCAGCAGCAAAACATTTTCCGTCCATCCGAGACGCTCCAAGAGATGGGTCTGTGTAAGGATCAGCTTCGCCCCGGAATCTTCAAGCATGTAACTGATTCGTTCTTTCGGGTACTCTGGATCGATTGGAACATAGGCACCCCCGGCTTTCATAATGCCGTAGATCCCAACGATCATTTCGAGCGACCGTTCAGCAATCAGTCCCACCAGATCTCCCGTCTTGATTCCCTGAGTACGGAGCCTTCTCGCCAGTCCGTTGGCTTTTGCATTGAGCTCGGCATAGGTCAGACTCTCGTCCTCGAACCAAAGGGCAGTCGCATCCGGCGTTCGTCCCGCCTGTTCCTCCAACAGCCCGTGGAACGTGTTACAGTGCTCGTAAATGCCTTTTGTATTTCCCCATACGTTCAGAATCTGTTCTCTCTCCTGCGGCGTGACTAATTCTAGTGCATCCACGGAAATGGCAGGGTTCTCTACAATTTGTTCCATGAGGTGAACCAGATGGCCCTTGATTTGCTCAATTGTCACTGGGTCATAAACAAGTGCATTGTACTGGAACAGCAATCTCATTTCTTCGCCAGGGAGGACAATTAAATTAAAATCATAATTCGTTTGCTCAAGAAGCTCCGCTTCCTCAATCTCAAAGGCAGCCTCGCCACCACCCAGACGCTCTACCTCCTCTTCCACAGGATAGTTTTCAAACACCATAATATGGGAGATTAGATCCTGCTTCTGATCCGTCTGAGCCTGAATCTCAAACAGCGGGTAGGTGTCATACATATGAGAAGCCATATATTGTTCCTGCTGCTGCTTCATCAGAACGGTGAAGGGGAGATTCTCCTCTGTCTTCACACGAACGGGAATCGTATTGATGAACAAACCGATCATCCGATCAATGCCCGGAATTTCTGCTGGTCTGCCTGATACTACACTTCCGTACACGACATCTCGGCTACCGTTATAGCGTTGAAGCGCAATGCCCCAGAGGGACTGCAGCAATATATTCATCGTGACATGAGCATCCCTGGCTACCTTTTCAAGGCACCCAGTCAATTCTCTGCTGAGAGGATAATTCAGCTTTTCTGCTATATAGCCTTCTCCCTTATTTGCTCCACCGACTTGAGGTAAAAGCGTCTGCTGCTCGTAACCGGCCAGATATCGGCTCCAATAGTTGGACGCAGCTGCTTCATCCTGCTGTTCGAGCCATTCGATATATCGACTGTACGGATGAACCTCTGCCAACTGCGGCTCTCTTCCTTCCAGGAGGGCAAAATAGTGTTCAAATACCTCCTGCGTAATTAACGGAACACACCACCCATCCATGACGATGTGGTGAAAGCTCCATAAGAGACGGAAGCTCTCTTCATCTGTTTGTAAAATGGATACACGGAGAAGCTCGTCTTCAGCTAGGTTGAAGCCCCGTGCTTTGTCCTTAGCACCAAATGTCTTCAGGTAAGCTTCGCGCTGCGATGCATTCATCTCCCGCAGGTCTTCGTACACCAATTTAGCGCCTCTGTGCCGAAATACAACCTGCAAAGGCTCGCTGCCCCATCCGCTGTAAAAGTTCGTGCGCAGGATAGCATGACGCTCCACTACTGCATCCAGACTGTGCCCGAAGGCGATCGGATCAAAGCTACCCTTAAAATCAAAGGCGGCCTGCTCAAAATAAGCACCTGTATGCGGCTCAAACATATCATGGAACAGCATGCCCTTCTGCATCGGCGTCAGACTATATACATTCTCAATATCGCCAATGTGACTCGTCTGCTTAGAAAGCTCCTCCAGATCGGCAATGCTCAGACCCTTCGCAAGCACGTCGCTTGGTGTCAATACGGTTTTTTCTTGGGTTACGCAATGCTGGAGAAGTTCCCGCAGGCTTTCTTCAATATATCCAGCGAGCTGTTCCATCGTAGATGACTTATACTGTTTTCCGTTATAAGTAATCGTCAGAGTCAGGGCTCCGTCCGTCACCATGCCATTAATATCTAGCGTATAGGCCGGTTCCTCCAACAAGCTTTGCGCGCTTCCGGTCGGATAAGGAGAAATCTGCAATGAGCTTCCTTGCAAATCCTGATCAAATTGCCCCAGATAGTTAAAAGAAATCTCAGGCTGCAAGCTGAAGCTGCCTTCATCCAACTGACTTGCCATCGTTTTGAGCAACCCGTAGCCAATACCTTTGTTCGGAATTCGGCGCAGCCCTTCTTTCACAGACTTGATCAAGGAGGCCACTTCCGGGTTATTCCCCAAGTCTAAAATCACCGGATATTGACTTGTAAACCAGCCTACGGTACGGGTGATGTCGATATTCGGTATAATCGGCTCACGACCGTGTCCTTCCAGATTCACAGCAACCTTTCCGATGCCAGACCATTTGGATACCGCCATGCCCAGAGCAGTCAGTAGCAGATCATTCGTCTCTGTTTGATAAGCACGATGGGCTTTTCTCAACAATTGGTCGGTTTCTTCTAGAGTCCATTGTGCTGTTACTACTTTGCTATCCTGTACAAGAAGGCTTTCCACAGCCTCATCCTTCGGCAACTGTTCGAGTGGCTGATCCTCCAGCTCTCTCCAATACGCCCGATGAGTCTCCATTTCAGGACCTTCCGAATAACGAGCAAGGGCGTCTCCCCAGTCACGGAAGGAATCCGTCTTCTGCGGGAATGTCAGCGCTTGTCCTTGAATCACCTGCTCATAACCTGCTGCAATATCCTCGAACAAAATCCGCCAGGATACTCCGTCTACCACCAAATGGTGGATCACGATCAGAAGGTGGTCTCCATCCTGACAATGGAAAAGTCCTAACTTCAGCAGCGGACCTTCTGCCAGATTGATACTGCGCTGAATGTCATCCGACAGCGATGTAATGGCTGCAGTCGGATCGGATTCATTCCGTAAATCAGCAGTGAACAGGCTATACAGCTCTCCTTCTTCAAGATCACGATTCCAAGCTTCGTAGCCATGCTCTGTCTGACGGAAAACCATGCGAAGGGCGTCATGATGCTCAGCGAGTTTTCTTAGCACCTGATGCAAGGCCTTTTCCTCAAATCCCTGTTCACGATACAGCATAACCGCTTGATTGAAGTGATGAGGCTCTGCCTGCTTCCGTCCAAAAAACCACTGTTGGACTGGAGTCAAGCGAGTCGTTCCACGCACAACTCCCTGTTCAGCCATATGCACAGCCGTTTGTATTTCAGCGCCTAGCTCGGCAATGGTTGGCGATTTGAACAGCTGCTTCATCTCTAACCGATAGCCGGCCTGCAGTAACCGTGACGACACCTGAATAGCTTTTATGGAGTCTCCACCCAATTCAAAGAAATTGTCATGGATACCCACCTGTTCGGCACCCAGCACCCCTTGCCAGACAGATGCCAAAGCTTCCTCAGCCGGTGTACGAGGAGCTGTATACTTCCGTCCTGTATGCGCGCCTACTTGAGGAGCCGGCAGAGACCTGCGGTCCACTTTTCCGTTTGACGTTAATGGCATACGATCCATCTGGATAAAGTAGGATGGAATCATATAGCCTGGAAGTACCTGCGATAGGGAAAGACGTACTTCGCCTGCCGTGAGCGTACGATCCGCCACATAATAAGCGCAAAGCTGCTTCTCGCCAAGCTCATCCGCGCGAACGACCACTACGGCGTCGATTACTGACTCCACCTTGGCCAGTTGGGCCTCGATTTCAGGGAGTTCGATGCGGTAACCACGTATTTTGACCTGCTCATCAATTCTTCCTTTAAACTCCAAATTCCCATCTGGAAGCCAGCGTACCAGATCCCCAGTTCTGTAGCAGGCTTCTCCGTCCTTCACAGGACTAGGAACAAATTTCTCTGCTGTGAGGTCAGGACGATTGAGATATCCGCGCGCTACACCTTCACCGCCGACAATGAGTTCACCCCAAGCACCAATAGGCTGTAATTGCAGCGATCCATTGACCACATAAGCGGTCGAATTACTAATTGGGCAGCCAATCGGCACGACCCCTTCGGCACGACCCAGAATCTTGTAGGTGGTGGAGAAGGTCGTATTCTCTGTCGGACCATAGCCATTGATAGGGACAAGATCAGGATTAGCCTCGATTACACGGTTCATATGAGATATGGACAGTACGTCTCCGCCGACCAGCAATGTTTTTAGCCCTTTGAACAGGTACTCATCCTGCAGGGAAAGCTGATTGAAAAGCGGTGAAGTGAGCCACATTGTTGTAATCCCGTACTTGGTAATGGCCGCTTTGAGCCTATCGGCAATCAGGATATCGTCGTTCTCCACGAAATAGAGCTGCCCACCGTTAAGTAACGCTCCCCATATTTCGAATGTAGAAGCATCAAAGGCCACGGCTCCTGTTTGCAAAATTCGTGTGGATTCATTCAGCTCCACATAGTTGGTCTCTTTGACCAGACGGACCACGTTCCGGTGTTCAACCATAACGCCCTTCGGTCTACCCGTCGTACCCGATGTATAGATGACATAAGCAAGCCCCTGCGATCCCTGAGCAGTCTCCGGCTGGGCAGGTTCAGCTGCATAGGCCTCTTCACTGCTAAGATCGACAATCGGTATACCGTAGTCTACACTTATAAGCTCGCCCTTTTGCACCAATAATAGCTTGGCGTCGGAATCATTAAGCATATAACGGACCCGATCTTCCGGGTAATCAGGATCAATCGGCACATAGGCTCCACCCGCTTGAAGCACCGCGAGCATACCAATGACCATCTCGATGCTTCGTCCGCCCATTACGGCCACAGGCTGCTCCCTCAACGTTCCCAAACGACGCAGTGTTTGGGCCAGTCGGCTCGCCTTGTCTTGCAATTCAAGGTACGTTAGCTGGACATCGCCGAATACAAGCGCCGTCTGCTCTGGTGTACGCTTGACTTGTTCTGCGAACAGCTCATGAATGGTCTTGTCCCTTGGATAAGGAGCCGATGTCGCGTTAAATACTTCAACGATCTGTACTTTCTCCTCCGGTGTGATCATTTCAATCTCGGCCAGTTGCAACTGAGGATTGGCCGAGACTGCGTGCAGAATCCGCAGCAAGTGCGTTGCAAGTCGCTCTACACTTTCACGCCGATATAAAGCCGTACTATACTCGAGGCCAAAGGCTAATTTTGACCCCTTCTCCTCTACATTGAGGGACAGATCAAATTTGGCTGTGACGGTGTCCATCAAGTAAGGAGTAAAGTGCACTCCGTCCATATCCTGCTCTTCCTGCTCGGTATTTTGTAATACCAATAGGGTGTCAAAGAGCGGATTGCGGCTGACATCACGTCCTACGCCCAGCTTTTCGACCAATTTTTCAAAAGGGTAATCCTGATGCTCAAACGCCTTGAGCGCCGTTTCCTTGATTTCCAGAAGATAATCCTGAAAGGTTTTATCTCCTGTCGGGTAGCTGCGCAAGGCCAGTGTGTTGACAAACATCCCGATGATGCCCTCAAGCTCAGCCTGCGGTCTTCCGGCTACTGGAGAACCTACGACGATGTCCTCCTGTCCTGTATATTTGTGCAGTAGTACCGAATAAGCGGCCAGCAATACCATATACAGTGTAGTACCTGTACGGGATGCAAGCTCTTGTATCGCCTTATTGCCAGACTCATCCAATGTAAAATCAATTCGGCTACCCTCGAAGCTCCGAACTGAAGGTCGTTGGAAGTCTGTAGGCAAATCCAATACCGGCAACTCTCCTTCAAAGGATTGCATCCAATATTTCTCAAGATCTTGCCATTGGTTCTCTGACTGTTCCCGTTGCCATACGGCATAATCCTTGTACTGGATGTGCAGCTCTGGTAGCTGTTCTCCTTGATACAAATGAGTAAGTTCCGCTATCAATATTTGAATAGAAACCCCATCTGAAATGATGTGATGCATATCAAACAGCAACAGATGACGCTCCTCCTGGAGCTTCACCAAGCTAACACGCAGTAATGGAGCCTGGCTCAGATCAAAGGCACGAATAAAGTTGTGAATGAGCGTATCCGTCTCCTCCACCAAAGCCTCTGTGTAGTTCAACGCAAACGGCACATTCCTATGCACACGCTGAACAAGCTCTCCATCCTGCATATAAAAGCCGGTTCTCAGGGATTCATGACGCTGGATTAGTGCCTGGAACGCAGACTCCAGCCGCGTGCGATCCAACGGTCCATCCACTGTGAAGACCCCTGGCATATTGTAGCTGAGCTCTCCCCCGTCCATCTGTCTCAGCACGTATAACCGCTTTTGCGCTGAGGACACTGGGTAAGCTTCGCTTTCCGTTGCCTGTGGGATGGATTCGTACATGGTCGGAATGTGTTTTTTCACAAGTTGCGCCAAGGATTCGACCGTAGGTGACTGAAACACCTCACGCAGCGAAATGCTACATCCCAATTCTTTGTGAATCCGTGAAACGAGCACTGTTGCCCGCAAAGAGTGACCACCAATTTCAAAGAAATTATCTCTGACACCGACACGAGCAACGCCCAAGATATCTTGCCAGATGAGTACCATCTGAGCTTCCACAGCAGTTCTCGGAGCCAAATAAGCCTCGCCGGATTGTACGCTGCTTTCAGGAGCCGGCAACGCACGGCGATCCAGTTTGCCATTTGGTGTAAGCGGCATTTGCTCCAGCCGGACAAAATAAGAAGGAATCATGTAAGCGGGGAGTTCCGCCGCCAGCTGAGACCGCAATTCCCCCGGCGAAAGATCACTGGAGGCTACATAGTAGGCGCACAGCAATTTTTGGCCCTGTTCGTCTTCCCGTGCGAGGACAATCGTTTCTCGTACGCTTGGAGCCTTGAGAATTTGGGCTTCTACCTCGCCAAGCTCAATTCGGTAGCCGCGAATTTTGACCTGATGGTCGATCCGCCCCAAATATTCAATATTGCCATCAGGCAACCAACGAGCAAGATCCCCAGTTCGGTACAGCCGCTCTCCCGCCCGATACGGATGCTCAACGAATTTCTCAGACGTCAAATCCAGCCGATTCAAATACCCACGGGCAAGACCGTCCCCCGCAATGTATAGCTCTCCTGGAACCCCAACAGGCTGCAGGCGTCTTTGCTCATCGAGAATGTAAGCGCTAAGTGTGGGGATCGTTCTGCCAATATTGCTTTTCCCCGCTTCAATCTCATGTTCCGTGATTTCCTTATAGGTGACATGGACCGTTGTTTCCGTAATTCCGTACATATTAATCAGCTGCACATCAGGATACTTGACCCGCCAGTTTCTCAGAAGAGATGGACTTAAGGCCTCTCCACCAAAAATGATTTTTCTAAGGCCAAGCTCTGTCGAAGAGTGCGTTAACTCTTCCTGTAGCACCTGATAAAAATACGTCGGCGTCTGATTTAAGATGGTGACTTGGTTGTCTTTCAACAACTCCAGGAAAGCTGCTGGGCTCTTGGCTGTGAGAGATGGAACAATCACCAATTTCCCTCCGTAAAGAAGCGCTCCGTACATCTCCCAAACGGAGAAATCGAAGCAGAACGAATGGAACAGCGTCCACGTATCCTGAGAGTTGAAGTCAAATAAATTTTTATCGTTAAAGAGCAGTCGAACTACATTTTTGTGTTCAATCAGCGTGCCCTTCGGCTTGCCGGTCGTACCCGACGTGTAGATAACATAGGCCAGATGGCTTGGTCCCGAAATACTCTCCAGATTGGAAGCATCTCCTGTATACGTTGCAGCTTCGTCCAGACTCACAAGCTTTCCGTCAAAAGTGGTGCTCTCCCATAGATGACTTTGGGTGAGCAACAGACGGACACCTGAATCCTCCAGCATATAATGGATACGTTCTTCGGGATAATCGGGGTCAATCGGTACATAGGCACCACCTGCTTTCAAAATGGCCAACATCCCGATGACCATCTCCAAGGAACGGTCAGCCATAATCCCTACGAGCGTATCTGCTCCTACTCCCTCGGAGCGCAAATATCTCGCAAGCTGGTTAGCCTGCTCGTTTAGAGCTTGGTATGTAATGCTCTGCTCGTCCATCTGAACGGCTACGTGATCTGGCGTGCGCTCGGCTTGTTCCTCGAATAAGCCATGAATGGTCTTCTCTCGTGGATAATCGACTGCGGCGCCTTCCGAAAGAGCCAAAATGGATTGCTCTTCTGGTTCACCTAATAAGCTTACCTCTGCGATAGAAAGCTGAGGTGAATGAATGATCTGCTCGGCGATCGTAAGCAACTGGGAAACCATGTCCTTAACTTCACTGCGTTCAAACAGCTCTGTCCGATAATCGACATCCAGTACCAGTTCGCCTTCATCCAGGATCTCCACGATATGAAGCACGAAATCGTTCACTTCGTCCCCGCAGAAATCATAATCTGTCAAAATACGCACATCATCCAAATCAACCCAATTGATAAGACGATATTCCATTGAAACGCCAAAAAGCCGCTGAATATCCTTGTTCCCATGCATTTCTCTAAGATCCTGAATTAACTGATTGTATGGATATTTCTGATGCCGCAGGACTGACATCTGATCTCTGGCTACATCCTGCAGGAAGCTCAACACATCCATTTCCTTTTTGACGTATGTTCTGGCAGCAGCGGTGCTGACGAACATACCTATCTTTTGCTTCTCTTTTTTGTTCCCTCGGTTAGCGAACGAAGTTCCAATCACCACATCCGGCTGATTCGTCATTTTGTGTATGTAGATATACATCGCACCCATGAAGAACTGGAACAAAGAAATTCTGTTCTGTTGGCAAAATGCTTGCAGCTCGTGATATAGCACTTCTGGTACGGTAAAATGCTCCCGAACAGCGTGGGTACTTAAAGATAACGGATTATATGACTTCCAACCCGTAAGCTCAGGCAAATCAGAAAATTTATCCAGCCAGTAAGCCTTATCCTTTTGGTATCTGTCAGAAAGTTCGTATGCATTCTCATCTGCAATATATTGAATATACGAGCAATCGTCGCCCAGCTTCGGTTCATTTCCTTGAATTAACTCCATGTAAAATGCTGTCAGCTGATTGCCATAGACCACCATTGATATTCCGTCAGAAATAATATGGTGCATCTTAATATTAATCCAATACTCTTCCTCGCTAATCTTCACAATTAAAAACTGGAAGAGCTCAGAATCCAGCAGGGGCAAGGGTTTTCTTTTGTGTTGCTCAAGTAAGGCTTCCACCTCAGATACACTTTCATAGTGGCTAAGATCCAGGCATTCCAACTGTCTCTCTTCATAAGGAACGACGTACTGCTGAGGCACTCCATCCACTGAGGTAATACGGATGCGGAACGCATCATACTGTTTGATAATCAAATTAATGGACTGCATAAAGGCAGCAATATGGATATGCCCCTTCATCTTAGCTGTACCGGAAAGCTGTGACACTGACGTATCTGGGTAGAGTAATTCGGTATACCATATACGCTTCTGCGCATTTGTTAAATCATATAACTGCATGTCATTCATCTCATTCACTCCTATTCCATGATGTGAATATCCTCCCGCTGCACCTGGCAGTCAGGAGGACAAAAGGACAGTTTAACGTGCGCTTCCACCCCGTCATTGATCCAGTGAAACAATTTCTTCCGCCTCAACCACCAATCGATCCCCTACGGAAGCCCGACCGCTTCCGAGAATATAGCCCCGCCGACGCTTGATCACTTCAAAATAGAGATCAATTCGGTCTCCAGGCTTGGCCAAGCTGTGGAATCGAATTCCATTGAGGTTAGTCAGGTATGAAATGCCTTTTTTATCAATCGCAGCGAATGCCGCTAATTGTGCAAGCGACTCCACAATCAACATAGGAGGCATGTATGGGTTAGTGTCAGTAATGAACCACTCACTCCAGGTGACAAGCTTGTATCCCTTCGCCCATTGCGACGTTTCGTACCCGGTCACGCCATCCAACAGAAGAAATGGGTACCGGTGCGGAAGCACATCCGGGATATGGATTAGCTCTTCGCTCACAGGCTTATTCCCCTTCCCACTTGCGAACAGCAAGGCAGACGTTGTGCCCTCCGAAACCAAATGAATTGCTAATCGCCGCGCGGACCTCGCGTTCCTGATATACATGCGGCACAAAATTCAATTCAGGAGCCTCAGGATTGTCGCAATTGAGTGTCGGTGGTACTTTGCTGTGAATCATACTCTGCACAGTCGCAATTAATTCGACTGCCCCTGCACCGCCCATTAAATGACCAGTCATGGATTTAATAGACGATATCGCCAAACGGGGGGCATGCTCCCCGAATACTTTTTGAATAGCATTAATCTCCATACGATCATTAAATGGCGTACTCGTACCGTGGGCATTGACGTAGTCGATTTCCTGCGGTGTTAAGCCGCCATCCTGCAGTGCGATATTGATCGCTTCTGCCGGGCCGGAGCCAGAGGGATCTGGAGCCGTGATATGATACGCATCAGTTGTGCATCCGTAACCCACAACTTCGGCCAGAATGGTGGCTCCGCGGTTCAAAGCATACTCCAACTCCTCCAGCACCAAGACTCCTGCTCCTCCACCGATGACGAATCCATCGCGATCCACATCAAACGGACGACTAGCCTTCTGCGGCTCTTCATTACGTCTGGAGAGAGCATGGATATTCGCAAAAGATGCCAGATCAAGCTGACTAAAATTGGCTTCTGCTCCACCGGCAACCACAACATCAGCCGTGCCGTACTGGATCGTACGTAATGCCTCACCAATGGCATTACTTCCTGTGGCACAAGCCGTAACCACAGCAAAAGAAGGCCCCTTGGCTCCGATAGCAATGGAGATTTCACCAGGTGCTGAATTAATCATCATCGAGGAAACAAAATAAGGAGAAACTCTTTTGGGACCAAGCTTTGTTAATTTCCCATAGTTCTCCTCTATAACATCGAGGCCGCCTGCTCCAGAGCCGACAATAACTCCCACGCGACTTGCATTCCGCTCATCAATCACTAATTTTGATTGCTCCACTGCCTGCCGGGCAGCCGCCAAAGCAAACTGAGTGAACTGTGCGACTTTATTAGCTTCCTTCTTGCTCATATATTGCAAGGGGTCAAAGCCCGTAACCTGTGCACCGATCTTTGTCGGAATGTCCGCTGTATCGAAAGCAGTGACAGGTCCGATTCCACTTTTTCCTTCCAACAGTGAATTCCAGAAATCCGTAAGATTAAGCCCGACCGGCGTTACGACTCCCTGTCCAGTCACTACAACACGTCTTCTCACTGTATCCACGTCCTTCGTTGAAATTAATTCTTAGAAGCCTGTTGCTCGTAGAGAGGAAAGTCGCCATACACATGACTGATTTTTTCATGCACATCCGCAAGATCAGCATATACCTCGACGATCACAAGCTTGTTCTCCTGATACTTTTGCCAAGCAAGCTGAAGCTGTTCCCGTGCCTCTCCCTTACTCCGAATTGCAAGACTTTCCACAAACTCGTACTGAGGAATTTGAATTCCTGTCTTGGCCGCCTCAGAAACAAACGGGAGGGACTGCCCTGTGAGATGCTTATAATTCATTTGATTCTGTAACCAACCATACCCACCATTATTGAGTACGAGATAGATTAACGGTATTTGATACTCCACCGCCGTCATAAAATCCGAACAAAAGAGATTGAACGCACCGTCACCTACGAGTGCTACTACTGGACGTTGTGTTGCCACGCTTGCTCCCAGAGCAGCAGCCGCACCGAATCCAAGACTCGTTTGATCACTAGGAACAATCGAAAGAGAGCCCTGGGCAAAGCGAAAATATGGATAAAAATAGGACCACATATCCTGCAATCCATTCTCTTGAAGAAGCACCAAATTTTCAGGAAACTCCGTCTGAATCATGTCCAACAGCTCAGGAACGTGGATTCCAGGGGTCTTTTTCAGCTCTTCCAAATAAATAGCCCTGTGAGAAAAAGCCTCCTGTTTACAGCTCCTAATCGTTTCAAGCCACACTCCATCAGGCTCCTGGCCGCGCCGTTCAAGCCACTGCTCCACCGCTGCATATCCATCACCAAGCACCTTGATACCCCTGTACTCGTGTGCAAAATCCTCCAGATTTACATTGACTTGAATCAAAGGTGTATCCTGTAGCAAAATATCCCACTCAAAAGTAGCCGTTTCTTCCAATCGACTGCCCAGTGTGATTACCACATCAGATTCCTTCCAGATTTGTCTTAGACTAAGATCTGTATAGAGTCCCGCAACACCACAGAAGAGTTCGTGGTCTTCATCAACTACACCCCGTCCCGAGGCGGTTGCGAACAAGGCCGCTCCATGTTGGTTAGCAAACCGCTCAATCACATCACCTGTACCTGACTTCATTCCGCCTCCGACTAGAATGAGTGGCCTGCGGGCGTTCTCAATAATTCCCCACGATGCATCCAACTCCCGACGAGACGGAGAGCACGACAGCTTTTCTGGTGGGGTAAACTGAAGCCCTGTTGGCACAGGCTGGTCCATCAGATTTTCAGGGAGTTCAATATAGACAGGACCCGGTGCTCCATTGATAGCCAAAAAGGCAGCCCGCTCCATCGCCCATACAAGCCGATCCACATGCTCGACACGATAAGCCCATTTTACGAGCGGCTTCACGAGTGAGATTTGATCCGCTTCCTGAAAGGATCGGGTACCCAGCTTGTCTCCGCCAGTGCCAAGCGCCAGAAGCAGGAGCGGAGCGCCCAGGTTTTTGGCTTCCAGCAGCCCTGTGAGTGTATTACTGAGCGCAGGGCCTTTCCCCACAACACACACGGACATCTGGTTGGTGGTGAGCGCATAACCTGCTGCCATGAACACAGCATTACGTTGATCTTTGCACAGGATAAAATCCATACCGGATGAGGGAAGTGACGATACGATTTTGAGATCATCACTTGGTAATCCAAAGAGATGCTGAACCCCAGCCGATTTTAAGTAGCCAATGATGGCATCCCAGGGAAAGAAGCTCGCAGTCATACCAAACTCCTCTTTTCCGACAAATATTCTGCGACAATTTCTGAAATCAAGATTGGCTTCGAAATGAGCTTGAAATCGTAAAAAATATAGTTCGACATCGTGCCGTATCCACCAAAAGGCTTATTACCTTGATCCACATCCTCAAGCGTCTGATTAATGGTCAGCGTGTGCTTCTTTCGCAGAACGTCAGTCAGGTGCTCCGATCCGTATAAGCTGCAACCCATTGCACGTTCACTGAAATAACTGGAGGAAATACGCTTGATCAATTGCTCGTCGTCTTGGTAGCTAACTACATTGAAGACTGGCGAAAAATACTCAATAATCTCCAGATTCTGATCCAATTCACTATATACAACCGTTGGCTCCATCTTTTTTGTACGGAAATCAATGCCGCCGCCGTAAATAATAAACTTATCGTTCGTGTTGAAATATTCGGAAACCGAATATAGCGTGTCTTTATAGAATATAGGGGTATAGTTTGCGTTCGGATCATCATTGGCTCCAAACACGAGTTGGTCAAGCTGTTGAATCAGCAGATCTTTGAAATGCTCACTCACATCTTGATGTACCAGAATGATGTCGGGGCCTAGGCAGTCTTGTCCAGAGTTGAACAATCTCATTCGGATCACATCGGTAACCGCCAGCTCCAGATCTGCATCAGGTCCGATGATGAAAGGATTTAGTCCTTGTCCGTAAAAAATGTAGAGCTGATCTTTTCGAATCTGTTTTTTGATCTTCTCTGCATTGACATAGCTCCCGGTGAACACCACAATATCAGCTGGCATAACCGAATTTTCCATAAAAACCCTTTGACTGACCTTACGAATATAGATGGGTAATCCGTGTACAGCCTGAAGCTTTTCATGCAGCATGTTGACGTACTCGTTTACGTGAGAAGAAGGGCGAAAGTCTATATTTTCAACGTACAGGGACGGAATCAAGAGGTATAATGCATAGGAGTACAAAATGACGTTGGAAGGCATAAATACAGCCATAGATCGTTGCCAGCTTGGCTGATAGGTCTGAACTTCTTGCAGAGCACCTTGAAGTGTGAGGATCGTGGAGTCAATTTCTGCATTGGCGGCCCGATAGGATGAAAATTGCGTGAGAATATCCATCACTTCCTGCCGATTTTCAATCAAATAATTGAGGCATTTCAGAATAGATTCATGCCTTTTCAGAAACAGTGTGTTTTCTGCCAGTTCTGGATTTATACTCATGGCACATTCTCCCTTTCCTGTATGCAGTTTTGGTATATATCTTGTTATGCTTTGCGAGAAGCAGCTTTCTCTAGAGCAACACGCTCCATCTCCAGACGATCTACTTTTCCATTGCGATTTAAAGGAAAATGATCGAGCGGAAGCAAAAGATCGGGAAACATGTATGAAGGGAGTACCTGACTCATCTCTTTGCGGAGCACAGGCACGACCTGTGAGGAATCACTTTCGATGAATGCGACAAGCAATGTCCCTTTAGCCTCATCCTCCAAGGTAATCACGCAGGATCGGTAGCCTAGCGAACCAATTCGGTCCTCGATATAGACTGGAGAGACCATATAGCCCATCCGATTGACCGTCTTACCGCTGCGACCAATGACATACAGCATTCCGTCATCCAGATAGCCCAGGTCCCCCGTCTTGAACCAGCCGTCCTGTAGAACGGATTGCGTCAGGTCTGGACGATTTAGATAACCTTCCATGCATCCAGCACTGCGTATCCACACTTCGCCTACGATACCGTCCGCCTGCTGGTTGCCTGTAGAATCTAGTATTTTCAGATCCACACCAGGTAATGGTAGGCCACAACCCTTCGGACACTCTAGCGTCCCCAGCGTAACGTTGCCCAGTTCAGAAAGGCCGTAACCATTCAGCAGGGGCTGTCCAAATATGTTGTTAAATTTCTCTTCAAGGTCCTGGGTAAGTGGGGAACCGCCTACGCACCACATGCGCACCGGAGCTTCCTTGACCATTTCCAGTTGTTCGGGTTTTCGGTTTAGCATACGCAACAAGGTGTAAAAAGCAGAGGGGTTAGCGTCTACGACCGTCGCCCGGTCTTTCGTAATACTTGCAATGACGCTCCAGAGGTTTTTTGGATTGCAGATGATGAGAGAACATGAAGTTAACCACCAGGAGAAGATAAGTGAGATTCCATAAAAATGAGAAAAAGGCACAACGGGGAGCATATGGTCAGACGGTAGGTAGTTCATGGCGTGTATGGAATGCCTGATATTCTCCATAAAAGCTGAACCAGCTTTCACGATTCCCTTGGGTTTGCCCGTCGTACCTGAAGAATACAGAATGAGCGCATCTGACCTCTCGCACCACTTGCTAAAGTCGAGGGCTTCAAGCTTTGGCTCTCCCACCCAATCCGGGTGTACTGCTTCTTCTTGAATCAGATCTTGAATCAGAATAACGAGAGCATGAGGAAGTTCTAAATCGGAATCCGTAAGGATGCAACAGGCACCCGCTTCATCATAGATTTGGGCCACCTCATCGAGCACAGTCTGCTCGTCCACCACAGTCACTGAAACAGCAATATTGCACAGGGAGAACAGAGACACAACAAACCAATAGGAATTGGCCGCTTTCAGAATCACTCTACCGTCTTCGGGAATTCCTCTGAGCGTCAACATCCGGGAGAAGATTGTAACGTCTCGCTCCAGACGCTCCCTAGTCATAACTCCTTCAGGTGAGATAATACGGCAATCCGTATGCGTAATAAGCACAACGTTCCCTCCTTACATCCCCGTAATATGGTATCCAGCATCTACATGGATAACTTCACCCGTAATGCCTCTCGATAAATGGGAAAATAGGAATAACGCCGTATCTCCGACTTCCGACGTATCAACCGTCTTGCGTAGGGGCGTAGTTTCTTCAATATGTTTGAGCATTGTGTTAAAATCTTTAATGCCATAGGCAGCCAAGGTCCGTATCGGACCAGCGGAAATCGCATTTACACGAATGCCATATGTGCCCAGATCATTCGACAGATAGCGCATGCTGGCTTCCAGTGAAGCCTTCGCCACACCCATAACGTTGTAATTTTTGATCGCTCGTTCTGCGCCAATATACGTCATGGTGACGATACTTCCACCCTCTGTCATCAGCGGGTATACTCGACGGGATACAGCAGCCAGAGAATAGGCACTGATTTCTTGGGCAACAGCGAATCCCTCGCGAGAAGTGTCAACGAACAAGCCATCCAAATCCTCAGCCTTAGCATAGGCGACACTGTGAAAATAACCATGCAATACGCCTACTTTTTCTTTTAGAAAATCCGCTAATGCATCAAGCTCTTCATTGCTTTGTACATTACAAGGACAGACCAGTGCTCCCGGAATGGTTTCAACGAGCTTTAGTACCCGCTCTGCAACCCTCTCATTTTCGTAAGTAAAAATGAGCTGTGCTCCTTCAGCAGCTAAAGATTGAGCTGTCCCCCAGGCAATACTCCTGTTATTAGCCACGCCCATAATCAAAATGTTCTTACCGCTCAGTAGTACTGCCACAGAAACCACCTTTCTTTTTTACATTTTTAAACAAAATAACAACTTAATTGCGTATGTCTACATTTATAGACATATGTAATCTTTCCTGGAATATTATCGCGTTAATTGCCAAACTTGGATAGGCGACGTTTTAGGCAAATCACAAAATTTATTTTAAAATTTGTGTAACACATCGTGTATGCTGTCTGTCATCTCACAAGAAATAGTTGTGTTGCTCCTGTTGGTCTGTGTTCAAATCGAAAGGAATACATGTGTGTGAAAAAAGGTAGCGAGGCAAAAACAAGGTGACTGTCAAAGCGAGTTAAACATAAAATCCGCATATTTTTGTAAATATTTACATTACGATGACAGAATCACCCCCCTACCGGAAGTAACCACTTCATTTTCACCAACAATGACTCTTCCGATTTGAACATCCTGAGTGACCAGCCAGATATCATCTAAGTGTAAGCCTTAACCTTTATAGACTACGCTTTTGTTTTTTGGGAGCTAAAGTATAGCTAAAGGAGACAACAAAGTCGATTGCCAGAACGATTGCCCATGTTTGCATAATGCCCTCCAAAGACATCGTACGCTGAGGATCATTAACATATACAATGATGGCGAGCAACAAAGCGTTACCTATAGCCCAACCCAAAAGGTGAAGCAACCAACCTATCCGTTCCTCTTTTGCATGAGCAGCACCATACTTGCGTTCAGGCTTGGGTCCCTTACCAAACCAATGGGAGAACCGTACATCCGCCCACTTAATTAACCTATGACCAAATGCTACTGTAATACCAAAATAACAGGCCGCCAAGCCAGTAGCAGTCGTAATCTCCATGCCACTTTTCACCGTGATGAACACCGCAATCAGTAACAGGATATCAATAATGGGGGTAAATAGTAAAAGAAGACCGCCTAACTTCTTCAAGCCAAACATATACCTTGCGATCAAGCCTGCAACAACAAAAACCCAAAATAAAACTTCAGCACTAATAATAAATAAATACATAATAGATGATTCCTTTCAAATTAGAAATTGGTATTTACCAAAACTATCCCCCTTTCATGCCCACTATCATACAATATTATACATAATATTCCTAGTATTTTGTCTATAATTACATAAAAGGAAACAAATAGCCGTTTTTTTCTGCGAAAAACTGTATCTGTTCAGAACATTTCGTTTTGTTCTCAAAATGGGCATTTTACATGATATGCTACCCATAAAGAATTATGATGATCTGAAATAAAAAAAGATGTACCTATGCTAATCAGCACGGGTACATCTTTTCTACAGATACACTATCCAATTACAATATGCCCTTCGGGACGACGGTACAATGTCTTGGTCGAGCGTGGACGAATGGCATAGGCAATCGTAAGAGGACCAATCCGACCAATAAACATGGTCACACAAATAATCAGCTTGCCTGCATCAGACAATCCTGGCGTTACTCCTACGGACAAGCCTACCGTTCCGATTGCGGAAGCAGCCTCAAATGCAAGGGAGAGAAATGGGGCATCCTCTGTCATTAGGAGCAGTACAACCACAATCGAGAATATAAATAGGGCCAGTACAATAATGGTCAGCGCCCGCATCATGATATCGTTAGGGACCCTGTGGCGGAAAAACACAATTTCCTTCTGTCCTCGCATGACGGCGATTAGCGCACCTACCATAAGCAGGAACGTAGTCGTTTTAATTCCTCCTCCCGTGGAGCCCGGAGAAGCACCGATAATCATCAGCAACATAATAAAAAACTGACTTGCCTGTCTTAACCCGCTGATATCGACTGTGCTCGTACCTGATGATCTCGTGGAGACCGATTGAAAGACCGCTCCATATACTTTGCCTTCCCAGTTCAACGAGCCCAAGGTTCGTGCATTGGTAAACTCAAAAATAAATATAACCAGCGCACCAATCACAATGAGCACTCCCGACACGCTAAGCACCATTTTGGAGTGTAGAGACAGTCTTCGGGTACGGCGAAAATCGAACAAATCGCTAAGTACAAGGAAACCCAAGCCTCCAGATATAACGAGCACAGATGCAATCATATTAAAAACAAAATCTCCAGCGTACTGTTGGAAGCTAGTCCCAAACAGATCGAATCCCCCGTTATTAAAGAGGGATACGGAATGGAATATTCCATAATAGATCGCTTGTCCGACAGGCATCTCTCGCATCCACCGCAAAGCCAAGACGACGGCAGCTATCGCCTCAATGGTAAAAGAAAAGATCAGCACCTTGCGAATAATACGCACGATCCCTTCCATGCTATCGGCATTAATAGCCTCCTTAAGCAGCAACCGATCCTTTAACGATAATCGCCGCCCCAACAACAGCGCAAACAAGGTCGCTAAGGTCATAAACCCCAGACCGCCTAGCTGCATCAGCACCAAAATGACGGTTTCGCCAAACATCGTATACGTTGAATCGACGTCAACAACAACCAGTCCTGTGACACAAGCGGCTGAGACGGACGTAAAAAGCGAATCAATCCAATGCGGAGCATGACCACTATGATTGGCAACAGGAAGCATCAGTAGCAAAGTACCCAATGCAATAATCAATAAATATCCGATGACCAATATAAAAGGAGGCGATGCGAACCGACTAAGCTTGACGCTGCGTTTCATTAGAGTATTCTCTCCATCCGTTCTTATGAAAAAGAGGAACAAGACACGGGAAGCCCGGCTGATCCTCTATATTCATAATGTTATGTTATTCTACTGTTGGTTACGCATATGCGGGAAAAGCAGCACATCGCGAATGGAAGGCGCATCTGTCAGCAACATAACCAAACGATCGATGCCGATGCCCAGTCCACCTGTTGGTGGCATCCCGTATTCCAAGGCGCGGATAAAGTCATCATCCATTTCATGCGCCTCGTCGTTACCATGCTCACGTTCCAGCAATTGTGCTTCAAAACGTTGGCGCTGGTCGATTGGATCATTCAACTCAGTGAACGCATTCGCATGCTCACGAGCAACCACGAACAACTCGAAGCGATCCGTAAACCGCGGATCTTGTTCGTTTTTCTTGGCCAACGGTGAGATTTCAACCGGATGTCCAGTAATAAAGGTCGGTTGAATAAGCGTTTCCTCTACGAACTGCTCAAAGAATGCATTCAGAATATGGCCAAATGTCATATGCGGTTCAACCGAAACTTTATGCTCTTTCGCAAGGCGATGAGCTTCTTCATTACTCATCTGCATGCTAAAGTCTACGCCTGTTACTTCTTTAACAGCATCAACCATGGAGACTCTGCGCCATTGCGGCGTCAGATCCACTTCCTGGCCTTGATATTGAATGTGCTGTGTGCCCAGTACTTCCTGCGCAATATGTGCAACCATGTTTTCCGTCAATTGCATGATATCTTTATAATCAGCATACGCTTCATACAGCTCAATCATCGTAAACTCAGGGTTATGGCGGGTCGAAATACCTTCATTACGGTAAACACGACCGATCTCATATACTTTCTCCATTCCGCCGACAATTAGTCGTTTCAAATGGAGTTCAATAGCAATACGCATATAAAGCTGCATGTCCAATGCATTATGGTGCGTAACAAATGGCTTCGCTGCCGCCCCGCCAGCAATAGAATGCAATGTTGGAGTTTCAACTTCCAAATAGCCGAGCGAATCGAGATAACGACGCATGGATTGAATAATACGGGACCGTGTAATGAACGTTTTTTGTACTTCAGGGTTCATAACCAAATCGACATACCGCTGACGGTAACGCAATTCAACATCCTTCAGGCCATGATATTTCTCTGGTAATGGATACAAGGATTTGGACAAGACCTCAATATCCAGCACTTTGATTGTCGTTTCGCCTGTTTTGGTTTTAAAGAGCACACCCTTAACACCAACAATATCGCCCAGATCCAAAATACCAAATGCTTTATATTTGGATTCAGGTACCGTGTCTTGACGAACATAAATTTGAATACGTCCGCTAAGATCCTGTATATGAGCAAAGCTGGCTTTCCCCATCACACGTTTAGCCATAATACGGCCTGCTATGCTAACTTCAATATTCTTTTCTTCCAGTTCTTCCTTAGTCAAACTGTCATACTTGCTCAGTAGTACGCCCGCTTCAGCCGTGCGTATGTATTTGCGTCCAAAAGGATCAATGCCCAATGAGCGAAGCTCGTCCAATTTGGCACGGCGAATTTGCAATAGTTCACTTAATTCCTCGCGATTTTCTTGTGATTCCTGGTTAGTAGTTTCATCCGACATGGTGCTAAATCAGCTCCTTCAATATGAATAGACGGGCCGGGGTCCGTCCGGGTGTAGAGAAAAAAAGCTTCCACAAGGAAGCTTTTACATTAAATTCCAAAGTCCGTGTCTTATTTCTTGATATCCACGATTTTATATTGAATAACGCCTGCTGGAACGGTGACATCCACAACAGTTCCCTTTTTCTTACCGAGAATTGCCTTGCCAACCGGACTTTCATTCGAAATCTTGTTTTGTAGCGGGTCAGATTCGGCTGAACCTACGATAGCATACTCTGTAATATCTCCGAATTCCAAATCTTCAACAGTCACAGTCGCGCCTACTCCCACAACATCGGTGTCAATTTCATCACTATTGATAATGCGGGCATTGCGTAGCATCTTTTCCAACGTAATTACACGGCCTTCAATAAAGGCCTGCTCATTCTTCGCATCCTCATATTCGGAGTTTTCACTAATATCTCCGTATCCGATGGCTACCTTAATCCGTTCAGCCACTTCGCGGCGTTTGACAGACTTTAAGTTCTCAAGCTCATCTTCGAGCTTTCTAAGACCTTCCTGTGTCAGAATGACTTCTTTATCGCTCATCTTAACCGATTCTCCTGTCATGGGAAAAGTTTAAAAGTGCATCGGAATGCACGCTTTCAAAACATAATATGCCACTCTGAGGGAATGAGAACATTTCCTGCTGTTGTCTTGAGAGCTGCACACAATTTGTAGCATACATCAAGATTTTATACTGAACGATTATAGGGCAAGCAATTGGAAAAGTCAATCGCGTGCACAGGCCGGAACAGCTTCCTTATTGCGCAACAGCAGCAGGAGAAGCAGCGCTTGTAGAAGGCTCATCGTTATCTACCATGTGCAATTGAGATACAAATTGATCCAAAATGCGTACCATATCGTCGCGCTTTGTTTCTTCCATAATGACATCCTTAATACGTGCAGAACCTTTAAACCCTTTGAGGTACCAAGCCAGGTGTTTACGCATTTCACGGACAGCCACTGCTTCACCCTTCAATGCAACCAGACGATCCATATGCAGAATGGCAATACGAATTTTTTCTTCCGGTGAAGGATCGGGCAACAGCTCGCCCGTTTGCAGGTACTCAATCGTACGGTAGAGCATCCACGGATTCCCCAGAGCACCACGTCCGATCATAACGCCATCACAATTGGTCAAATCCAGCATACGGCGAGCATCTTCCGGTGATGCCACATCACCATTTCCAATTACAGGAATGGAAACTGCTTCTTTAACTTCTTTTATAATATCCCAATTCGCATGTCCCGTATACAGTTGCTCCCGTGTACGGCCATGTACGCTAACGGCCTGACCTCCGGCACGTTCAACAGCGCGAGCGTTCTCTACGGCATAAATATGCTCGCTATCCCAACCAATACGCATTTTCACGGTAACCGGCTTGCTTACCGATTCCACTACCGCCGATACCATCTCATAAATCTTGTTTGGATCAAGCAGCCAACGAGCGCCTGCATCACATTTGGTCACTTTGGGAACCGGGCAGCCCATATTGATGTCAATAATATCTGCATTCGTCTCCTGGTCTACGACTTTCGCCGCTTCCACCAAAGATTTGCGGTCGCCTCCAAAAATTTGCAAGCTAAGCGGCTTCTCGCGCTCATCTACAAACAGCATCTCACGTGTACGCTTGTTGCCGTGAATGATGGCCTTATCACTAACCATCTCTGCACATACCAAGCCTGTACCGAATTCCTTGGCGATCAAGCGAAAAGCAGGATTGCACACGCCTGCCATCGGAGCCAGAACGACTTGGTTTTTCATTTCAATATCGCCGATTTTCAACATATTTGTTCACCCCTTTATTCTTTCTTTTGTATCGTCACTTATCGTCATTCCGTCAGTTCCCGGACTTCAATTTCTAGCGTTTGGGCGATGATGTTCAGCATGTCTGGGTCTACTGTACGATTGCCTCGCTCCACAGCACCTAATACAGTCAAAGATATACCAGTACGTTCTGCCAACTCCTGCTGTGTGAACCCTTTTAGCTTCCGAAAGGCGCGGAGTCGTTGCGCCAGCTGCATGTTTTCCAAAGCTGTATGCCGTCCTTTCCATCCACAGAATTCAATGCAGTATGCACGATACTGTACAGACCGGACGGATCTTGGTTCGGAACGATGTCAGCCAAAGGAACCAGCACAAAAGCACGCTCCAACATACGAGGGTGAGGAAGCTCCAAATCCGGTGTAGCCAGTTGCGCCGCTCCCATCCATAACAAGTCCAGATCAATGGTTCGTGGACCATTAGGAATATGTCTTACTCTCCCCAGACGACTCTCCACCTCCAGCATATATACCAGAAGCTCCTCTGGAGCAAGTGTTGTAGATACGGCTACCGTCATGTTCAAAAAAGAAGGTTGATCCAGATACCCAATAGGTTCTGTTTCGTACAGACTGGAGCACCGCAGCACCCGTATAACCGGATGTTCGTCCAGCGCCGTAATGGCTTCATACAGGGTATGCTCACGCTCCCCCAAATTAGCCCCTAAAGCAATATAAGCCTCTGATCCCTCAGAGGTCGAATGTGCATTCATGTATCGTTCCTACTTTCTTGCGCGATAAAGCTCAACCGTCACGCCTTGAAAATGAATATCAAACGGCGGATGCGGCTTCGTGACTTTGACAGTCAGTGCATTGACACTAGTATAAGTGTCCAGTAGGGAAGATGCAATACGTTCGCCCAAAGCTTCAATCAATTGGTAAGATTCCTTTTCTACAATATCTTTAACGGTGTAATGCACCTCGGCGTAATTAACCGTTTTGTCCAAAGCATCCTGCTCACCCGCTTCACGCAGATCAAGCTCCAGTTCCAAATCAATATAGAAACGCTGTCCCAGCTTGCGCTCCTCTGGAAAAACGCCATGATATCCGTAATACTCCATACGATGCAAAACCATTTTATCCATCGTGGGTAGACCCCCTGTTTTTTATTAGATTTTTCTAAATAGGCTCAACCACCATAACTCAGTGCATTTTTAGACCCGTACACCATCGCATCACACATACGTACGGTGCGCTTGATTTGTGCCACATCATGTACACGCACAATCTGGCACCCTTGAGCAATGCCAAAAGCAACAGTAGCCGCCGTGCCCTCCACTACATCATTCACAGGCAAATCGAGTGCTGTACGAATAAATCTTTTGCGTGACGTAGCCAATAACAGTGGGAAGCCTAGCTGACTCAATGTATCGAGAGAAGTCATGGCATGGATATTTTCATCATAATCCTTGGCAAAACCGATGCCTGGGTCTAAAATGATCTGTTCCTCACGTACCCCCGCATCCAGCGCTAATCGGATACTCTCTTTCAAATCAGACAGCATATCAGAAACCAAATCACTATAATTACGATCATGACGATTATGCATCAAAATGACCGGGCAATCGAATTCCGCAGCTACACGCGCCATATCAGGGTCTGCCTTAAACCCCCACACATCATTAATGATATGTGCGCCAGCTTCAAGCGCCTGCCTGGCTACTTCGGCTTTGTAAGTATCTACAGATAACGGAATGTGCGGTGCAATGCGATGGATGGCTTGGACGACCGGAATGACCCGTGCCAGCTCCTCTTCCACACCTACCGGATCATGCCCCGGACGGGTAGACTCCCCACCAATGTCAATGATATCGGCTCCATCTTCCACCAGCTTCAATGCATGTAAAACAGCAATCTCGGGACTATAATGTAATCCTCCATCGGAAAATGAATCTGGGGTCACATTCAGTATACCCATGATCTGTGTGGAGTGTCCGAGCGTAAGCTCGGCATCCCCCATTCGGTAACTACGTTGATAAAGGGTCGGTATGTTCACTTGATCCCTGCTTTCTGTCTATAATCGTGCAACAGCAAAGCTGTTATGGACCTGGGCTGTGTCAAGGGAACCGATACATGGTTCGTTGCTCCTCCCGGCCCCAACAACAAATCCACGGGCCGTATTTCTTGTATAGAGTTGGTCATAAAAATTTCATCAGCCTGTTTCAGCTCGTCCCAGCGGTACAACCCCTGCTCACAAGGAATGTCTCGCAGATGCGCCAGCTCCAAAATGAATTCACGCGTAATGCCTGGCAGAATCCCTGTACACAAGTCAGGGGTATACAGCGTATTATTCCGCACAAAAAACAGATTGCTGACCATTCCCTCTGCCAGAAAACCATCCGCCGTAAGCATCATTCCTTCAGCCTTATAACGGACAGCCTCGGCATACTGCTGAAGTTCCCGCTTCGCAAGAATATTATTCATATAATGGAGCGACTTTAAACGAACCTCACCCTCTGGAGTGTTTCTGCGGGTTCGCAACAACTGAAGCGCCGATGGGGAAATGGATTGCCCGGTTTGTGTATGGGTAGAGGGCAACGGTTTCGCAAACAAAATATGGTTGGGGCGCGTATAGTCCCCCGTCGGCAATCCTAGCACCTCTTCGCCCGCTGATACGGTGTAGCGGATATAGGCTTCATCCAGTCCATTCGCCACCATCAGATGTTGGATGTGTCTCGTAAGCTGCTCCTCATCCGGTTGAAAAGGAATGCCGAGCATTCGGCAACCTTCCTGCAGTCGATGCAGATGCCGATCCAGCAAGAATGGGACACCCTTGTAGGTGCGGAATGTTTCAAACAAGCCCATTCCGTATAAAAAGCCGTGATCACTTACGTGAATCACGGCTTTTGCGGCATCCGTGAGGACGCCGTTGACTCCGATATATTTCATGAATCAGACGCCTACCTTGCGTTTTAGGAAATTGCGTAATAGTTGATGCCCGTAATCCGTAATAATGGATTCTGGATGGAACTGAACTCCTTCTACGGCAAATTCTTTATGCCGCAAACCCATAATTTCACCTTCCGCGGTTTCTGCGGTAATCTCTAGACACTCAGGCAGACTCTCGCGCTCCACCAGCAATGAGTGATACCGGGTTGCTGTGAACGGAGAAGGCAAGCCTTCAAATACCGATGTATTGTGATGAAGAATCGGTGATGTTTTACCGTGCATGAGTCGTTCAGCCCGGATAACCTTACCGCTAAAAGCCTGTCCGATGGCCTGGTGGCCGAGGCAAACGCCAAAAATCGGAATGCGACCTTTAAAATGGCTGATCACATCCAGTGATATCCCCGCCTCATTCGGCGTGCATGGACCCGGCGAGATCAAAATATGCTCTGGTGCCAGCTCTTCTATGCCCTTTACATCAATCTCATCGTTCCGTTTTACGGTTACTTCTTCGCCAAGTTCACCCAAATATTGAACAAGATTGTACGTAAACGAATCATAATTATCAATCACCAAAATCATACGACTCACCCTCCTGTAATACCGCTTCTGCTCAAAGCAGCTTCTTCTTCACCACATTGTACCGCCTTCATGACAGCTCTGGCCTTGTTCCGACATTCCCGATATTCCCTGTACGGGTCTGAATCAATGACAATCCCCGCACCAGTCTGTAAATAGGCAGTGCTGCCTTTAACAGCTAGTGTTCTTATTATAATATTTAATTCCATATTGCCGTTATAGTCAATCCATCCAAGGGACCCTGTATAAGGACCCCGACGAACGGGCTCTAATTCTTCAATGATTTCCATGGTGCGCACCTTGGGTGCCCCGGTAATGGTTCCGCCTGGAAAGGTAGCAGCAATTACATCTATAGCTGTACGACCCGGGGCTAATTTTCCCTCAACCTGAGATACCAGATGCATAACGTGCGAATAGTATTCGACAGTCAGCAGTTCAGGCACATGCACCGATCCGTATTCAGCAATCCGTCCGATATCGTTACGCTCCAGATCGACGAGCATAATATGCTCGGCGCGTTCTTTTTCGCTTGATAGAAGCTCTGCTGCCATAGCGGCATCTTCATCCGGTGTTAGCCCCCTTCTTCTCGTACCTGCAATAGGTCGGGCGCTCACACGTCCATCCTCCAGCTTCACCAACAATTCTGGCGAGCCACTGACGATCCGTAAATCTGGCATACGCAGCATACCCATATAAGGGGAAGGATTCAGCAGACGAAGCCATTCATATATATTTTCAGGGAGGGCTGTAAGCGCACGTTGCTGACGAATCGACAAGTTAACCTGGAATACATCCCCTTGGGCAATGTATTCCTGCACACGTTTCACGGCATGTTCAAAATCTTGTTGGTTGAATGCCGCTGTCCAACCATCAGATTCTTGATGAGCAGCCTCTAGCCCCTCTTCGGCAAGCCTAGCACAACGACGAGGGTACGCAGGATCAATCTCTCCTGCATTTATGATGTTATTCCACTGAATCAGCATACGTTCTGCACGTTGGGCAGCTTCCGCATAATGCTCGCAAAGTATGGGATTTGGCCCATCCCGTTTAACGGGATTGGTCAAATCGGTATCACGGCTGACTTTATCGGAATGCGCAGGAGCAGGCATATGAACAGCACAATATATGCAGGATTTTTCGTGATCATAAATCCATAGCTCATCCACCCTCATCCATACATAATCAGGTATGCCCGTATCGTCTGCAGCTTGAGATGGCAAACGCTCCAACGAGCGAGCTACATCGTAGCCAAGATAACCCGCAAATCCCCCGGAGAAAAAAGGCATGCCAGGTACACGCGGTGCACGGTAAGGAGCGATCCAGTTGTTCATGACTTTCAAAGGTTGACCATGTATATCTCCATGTTTCCCATTTTGCAAATCGGTCCAAACTGCATGTTCTCCCTTGCCTTCCAATATAGCAACCGGATTTAAAGCCAGATAGGTGTACCTCCCACCTTTAGCGCTCTCCAGCAAAAAGGCATATGGCGACGAATCCTCCCAAGCCTTCCGCCACGATGACGGTAGCCCTCCCACAGGTAATGGGTACTCAGCGATATAGGGAAGTATGCTCCAGCCTTCCTCCTGCCAAACCTGCCACTGCGCCTCCGTCACTCTAGCTGTCGATTTCATCCGTGTGTGCTTCCCCTTCCCTACTTTTCAAAAAGTCTACATTCTCTCCTTAAAAAGAAACCCCCACCCCCCTGCAACAGGGAAATGAGGGAATCCTTACGTATAGTATACACAATTACGACATAATTACAGCTCGAAATTGTATAGTGGCGTACTCAGGTAACGTTCTCCATTACTTGGAACAATGACAACGATCCGTTTACCCTTGCCCAGTTGCTTAGCAAGTTTCAAAGCCGCATGAACAGCCGCGCCAGATGAAATACCGGACAAAATGCCCTCTTCCTTGGCCACTCTACGTGCTACCTCGAAAGCTTCATCGTTTTCTACATGAATAATTTCATCATAGATATCACGGTTTAAAATTTCAGGAATAAAGTTGGCACCCAGCCCTTGGATCTTGTGGGGTCCTGGCTTACCGCCTGCTAACAGCGGGGAAGAGGCGGGCTCTACAGCCACAACTTTAATATCAGGGAATTCTTTCTTAAGCACTTCTCCGGCACCAGAAATGGTTCCGCCAGTGCCTATTCCCGCTATAAAAGCATCCAGAGTTCCGCCAATGGAACGAATGGCTTCCACAATCTCAGGACCGGTCGTTTCACGGTGAATTTTGATATTAGCTTTGTTCTTGAACTGCTCAGCAGCAAAATAATCCGGATTTTCACTCAGCAATTCTTCCATTTTCTTAACGGACCCATTCATGCCTTCTGATCCTGGTGTTAACACAAGCTCGGCTCCATAAGCACGCAACAAATTACGACGCTCTATGCTCATCGTTTCTGGCATAACGATGACTGCCTTATAGCCCTTCGCAGCAGCTACCATAGCCAAGCCGATTCCTGTATTACCGCTTGTTGCTTCAATAATGGTACCGCCTGGCTTAAGCAAACCTTCACGTTCAGCTTCTTCTACCATGCTAATCGCAATACGATCTTTTACACTGGAGCCTGGGTTCTGATATTCCAGTTTCAAATAGATTTCGGCGCTATCTTCCGGTACGATCCGGTTGAGGCGAACGAGGGGTGTTTCTCCGATAAGTTCGGTAATGTTATTAACAACTTTAGCCATGATAATTCCTCCCTGACTGTAGATGATATATTAAAAATTGCGAAATCATATTGTAGATTATTCTTAGTCAATTACTTTAATTTGGTGCCGTTCATTAATTTCCGATAAAAATAGTTGGTTTTATACGCTAATCATAACAATCTTCAATTCCAATGTCAATACGAGTGAATAAGCCGCGATGCTGTCAACCCGCGTTATCAGCATCGGGCTTCCTTCAAACCAATATTCTTTCACTACGTTACAGAGAAGCTTAGGATGTATTCTTTCCAGATAAAATACGCGCTCCATATTTATCACGCAGACCCTTCTCGACCTCTTCCAAAGGAGCGGCTTGTGCAAGCGCAAGAGATCGGCGAATTTGCTGCCGGATCTGCTGCTTATCCGGAGAATTCTTCAACCTTACATCCTGTACATAAATGACAGCATAGCCATCGTTAACAGAGATCGGACCTGCAACATCCCCAGAGCTTAGTTCTCTCGCCGCCTTCATGATCGCCTCCGGTTGCAATGGATCATATTCATCCACCCATCCCAGCTGTCCACTGCTATCTTTGTCGAAAGGCTTACCTGCATGCTCTTGAATCAGCACATCGAAGCTCTCCCCCTGCTTAACCCGATCTAGCAACGCTTCTGCTTCCTCCGCATTATCTACATAAAGAGCTGCCAATTGGATCTGCTTACCGACGGCAAATTCCTCAGGATGCTGCTCCCAATACTCGTCAATCTCAGCTTCCTGAACCTGAATACCCTGCGTGGCTATTTTCTCCAAACCAATCCGGTATTCCGCTTCATTCCGCAAATCAACCGGACCTAAGCCAAACTGTCGCTGCATTTCATCAAAATAGGCATGATCTGAGTCATACCCTTTACTATCCTGCTCCAGCACCTGCTGTAGATCCTCTTGGGTGACCTTGATACCGAGACGCTTGGTTTCAGCCTGCACGGCTTTACGATTCAACATTTGCAACAGCGTATTGGTTCCATATCGCTTTTTCAGTTCCGCTACCCACTGTTCCTCCGATATGCCTTCCTGACCCATCTCCGCCACAGTATGATCGCCGTCATCCTTGCTTACATCACCCGGCTTTGACAGCCCCCGAAGCATGATAAGACCACCCAAGGCGGCGACGCTAACGGTCAGAATAATGACAGCTGTCCATAATCCTTTTTCCCGTGTAGTCATCGCTTGCACCGCCCATCCGGTTAGGCTTTGGCTTGATCTAACAGATTTTGCAATTCATCTTTATTAAACTGATAAGCCTCATTACAAAAGTGGCATACGACCTCAGCCTGTCCTTCTTCCTCAATTAACTGCTCTAATTCGCTTTCTCCCAAACTGATCAATGTTTTTTCCACGCGCTCACGTGAACACTCACATTGAAAATGAATATCCAATTCATCGAGAATCCGAACGTCCGGCAGCATCCAGCGCAGCATTTCATCAAGTTCCAACCCTTGATCCAGCAAAGCAGTAACGGGTGGAATGGAGCTGACTGCATTTTCGATCGCAGTAATCTCATCATCATTCAAGCCTGGAAGCAACTGAATAATAAATCCACCAGCCACAATAACCGAGTTATCCGTATCTACCAGCACACCCAAGCCCACTGCTGACGGGGTCTGTTCCGATTTGGCAAAATAATAGGTAAAGTCCTCACCCAGTTCACCGGAAATAATCGGAGTACTGCCGCGATACGGTTCTTTTAACCCCAAATCCTTGATGATATGAATGAAACCCTCTGTACCTACGGCACCCGCTACATCCAGTTTGCCCATATTATTGCTCGGCAAATGCACATGCGGTTCAGTAACATAACCTCGCACTTCCCCTACAGCATTGGCATCAACGACGATTTGCCCAATCGGTCCATCACCTTTAACTTGAATGGTCAATCGCTCTTTGCCTTTTAGCATAGAACCCATAATAGCACCTGCTGTGAGGGTTCGCCCTAAAGCAGCGGTAGCCGTTGGATACGTATCATGTCTTCTCCGTAATTCCTCTACCAATTGAGTTGTCCGAACAGCAAAAGCTCTAACCCTTCCATCCATGGCTGTGCCACGAATAAGTCGATCCTGCTTATTTTCCATATTGATATCCTCCCCTATTCTCCAGGACAGCTATGCTGCTTATTTTCGTTAGTATGGCTCATCATTGAAGCATAATTTCCTATTATATAAACAACCTGCATCGACAGATCACGCGAATTGTTCAAAAACGTAACATATTTCAGTATAGACGAAAAACGCCGCTAATCCAAACCGATAAGATCATCGGTTGGACTCAGCGGCAGCTTATATCCACTTTTTTTATTCAGCGTTACGTTGGTAAATGATGCGTAATCCTTCGAGCGTCAACATCGGCAGCACTTTCTGAATGCTCTCTGTCTCTGATGCGATCAGCTCTGCAAGACCTCCGGTAGCAATAACCGTAGGTTCCACCTGCATTTCTTCCTTAATGCGCCTCACAATGCCATCCACTTGCCCCGCATAACCGAAGATAATCCCAGCTTGCATGGCATGAACCGTATTACGACCAATAACCTTTTTGGGTTTCTCCAACTCGATGCGGGGCAGCTTGGAAGCCCGTTGATACAGTGCCTCCGTCGAAATCCCGATCCCCGGCACAATGACACCGCCCAAGTAGTTTCCCTTATCGTCAATACAATCAAACGTCGTCGCTGTTCCAAAGTCCACCACAACCAGCGGCCCGCCGAACCGTTCGACAGCCGCAACAGCGTTCACGATCCGATCCGCACCTACTTCACGTGGATTCTCATAACGCAGGTTAAGACCAGTCTTGATTCCCGGCCCGACGATTAACGGCGTTTTGCCTATGTATTTATCGCACATTTCTTCTAATACACGGACCAATGGCGGAACGACAGAGGAAATAATCACTCCCTGGATGTCATCCTTTAATACGCCACCCATACTAAAAAGATTATGTATGAGTACGCCGTATTCATCTGCGGTTGCCTGTCTGGAGGTACTGATCCGGTAATGGTGCAACAGCTCCCGCCCTTCGTATATCCCCAGAACAATATTGGTATTGCCTACATCCACTACAAGAATCAATGGGTGTCACCTATCTTTCTTTGCGTTAAGGTCAAGGCTGATATCCAGGTTATGAAAAGAGTATGTCAGCCTGCCTACAGAAATCACATCTACGCCACTCTCAGCCATCTCACGCACTGTATCCAGCGATACATTGCCCGAGGCTTCTGTTTTGACATGTGGTGCCCGTTCCCGAATGAACCGAACGGCTTCCTTCATATCTGGGGCAGACATGTTATCCAGCATAATGATATCCGCCCCAGCTTCCAGGGCTTCCTGAACTTGTTTCATGTTTTCCGTCTCTACTTCAATCGTCATCGTATGCGGTATATTAGCGCGCGCTCGACTCACAGCTTGTTCAATCCCACCTGCGCCCTTAATATGATTATCCTTAATCATAACAGCATCGTACAGGCCAAAGCGATGATTCGAGCCACCGCCTACACGAACAGCATACTTCTCCAGCAGTCGATGTCCCGGTGTTGTTTTACGTGTATCCACCAAGCGAGTGGACAGACCATGCAATTGATCTATAAAAGCCCGAGTCCGCGTGGCAATACCAGACATCCGTTGGAGCAGATTTAACGCCAATCGCTCTCCGGTCAGAATTGCATGGGTACTCCCCGTTACTTCTGCCAAAACGCTCCCCTTTTCAATCCACTGTCCATCGACTACCAGCGGAGTGAACGACAAGGAAGGGTCCACTACCTGAAATACAAGGGCAGCCACGGGTAACCCCGCAACCACGCCGCTCTCCTTGGCATGAATGACAGCCTTGGATTGGTGGCCCTGCTCAATTGTCCAGCGCGTAGTCACATCGCCAGTGCCCGTATCTTCTCGCAGCCAGCTGCGAATTTGTGCCGTCAGTTCTTCCTGATATCCACTAAACTCTCCATAAAGCTCGCTGTTAGATGTCATGAACGTACTCCTCCGTTATCCCTTGCTCACGTCGTTGCTGAACATGCTTTCGCCAGACGCTATCATCTGTCTCAGGAAAATCCTCGCGATAATGCGCTCCCCGGCTCTCCTCACGTAGCAGCGCACCATCTGTTACTAATAAAGCACAGGTGAGCAAATTGGCAAATTCGATCTCTTCCCGGCTAGCGATCACAGCCTCAAAAATAGGCATTAGCCCTTGCAACTCATCTAATGCTGCTTGCAGCCCTTCGCCGTGCCGACGAACTCCAGCATAACGAACCATTGCTTCTTGCAGCCTATGCCGCTGCTCCGCGACGGATGAAGCCGGGAACTCTGTACGGTTATCGCTATAAGATATCAACGTATGGCCGACTAGCGGTGGCAATGAATGCAGTCGGTCAATAATCCTGCTGGCGAATACAATAGCTTCAGATAACGAATTGCTCGCCAGACGATTAGCTCCGTGAACACCTGTAGAAGAGGTTTCCCCGCAGGCGAACAAACGCGCAATGGAGCTTTCCCCGTGTAGATTAGTCTGAACACCACCCATCATATAATGGGCAGCAGGCGCAATGGGGATCCAGTCTGTCGTCATATCCAAACCAAATGACAGACATGTCCGATAAATGGTTGGAAAACGTTGCTTCACCCGCTCTGGTGGCTCATGCGTAATATCCAGGTATACAAACGCAGCTTGGGTGCGTTCCATCTCATGAATGATAGCACGAGCTACGATATCTCTGGGTGCAAGCTCCTGCCGGGAATCATATTTGTCCATGAAGCGTTCTCCGTGAATATTGCGTAACACGGCTCCTTCTCCCCGTACGGCTTCGGAAATTAGAAACCTTGGAGCGCCCGGATGGCACAACGCCGTAGGATGAAACTGTATGAATTCCATATCCCGTACAATCGCCCCAGCACGATATGCCATAGCGATACCATCCCCGGTTGCAATATCCGGGTTGGTCGTATAACGGTATAATTGCCCGCTACCTCCTGAGCACAAAATCGTTGCATTAGCAGTGATATACGACCTTTCCCCACCTGGCTTTTGGACGAGGGCTCCAATACACTCACCATGCTCCGTCAGCAGATCAATTACCATGCATTCTTCCCACACTTCGATACCGGGATGGGCAGCAACCTGGTCTGATAAGGCACGCACAATTTCATAACCGGTAGCATCTCCATTCGCATGCAAAATACGCCGGTGACTATGCGCTCCTTCCCGTGTCAACGCTAGTTCACCATCCACACGGTCAAAAACCGTTCCCATACGTATTAACTCTTGAATACCAACTGGACCTTCATGGACAAGCGTACTGATCGCCTCAGGTTCACACAGACCTGCTCCAGCAATCAGAGTATCTTCCATATGATAGGCTGGTGTATCCTCGTCCGATGTGACAGCAGCAATGCCGCCTTGAGCATAACGCGTGTTGCTTTCCATCAAAGTCTTCTTGGTAATCAGCAACACTTTCCGATTCTCCGCAGCCTTAATCGCCGTATATAAGCCCGCAATGCCCGAGCCGATAATTAACACGTCGGCCTCCAATCGGGTCAAGTCCGCTACATCAAAATCAACTAGATATCTTGGAATCATGCCTTCACCTGATTTCACAGAAGAATAGCGCACACCATAGGTTCTACAGTATGCGCTCACGTATATGTTCAAAATGATAGAGAGTCGATTGCAGTGACTGTTGGCTTTTATACGCTAAGAAGACGACAGCCGTTTATTTAACAATAAATGTACACAACGTTCCGATGTCTGTCAAATCACGTTATCAATAATCTTCCATTTAAAAAACTCCGGAAAACCAATAATACCTGGTTCCCCGGAGCTTCCTATACGCTTATTCAACTATCCCATCGGATGATTAGGTTGTTGTCGGTGGAGTACCACCGGAGTTGCCCGAATTGTTATCATCCTCTGGCTTTTTCAGATTAGGGATATCATTCGGTTGATCCGTTGTATTCTTAGGCTCGTCATCCTTACCTTGAATACGTACACGGACGTCTCCAATGTTGTCGATCACAGGCTCACCGTTTTCTGGTGTTCCTTCTCCCTCCGTTGTGCCACCATCCAAAGAACCTGTCTCGATCAAACGTTTGATTTGTTCAAGTTCCAGAGTTTCTTCTACCAGCAAGGTTTGAGCAATCAAATGAACCTCTTTGGAATACTTGGTCAGGAGTTCTCTAGCACGCTCATAAGACTCAGTGATGAAGCGATTCATCTCCTGGTCAATCTGATAAGCGATCTGATCACTGTAGTTCTGCTCATGACCGATATCGCGTCCAAGGAATACTTGGCCTTGTGAAGTACCGAACTGCATCGGACCAAGCTTCTCACTCATACCATATTCTACGATCATGCTGCGTGCAATGCTTGTCGCTTGCTGGAAGTCGCTATAGGCTCCCGTTCCGATCTCACCAATGAACAGTTCCTCGGATACGCGTCCACCCAACAATCCAGTGATTTTGTCCAGCAATTCCTGCTTAGTTGTCAACATGCGGTCTTCCTTCGGAAGCATGATGACATATCCGCCTGCACGTCCACGTGGAATAATCGTTACCTTATGAACCATATCCGCATTTTCCAAGAAGAAGCCGATAATCGTATGGCCTGCTTCATGATAAGCAACAATTCGTTTCTCGCGGTCACTGATTACGCGGCTGCGTTTTTCGGTACCTACGATAACACGGTCGATAGCTTCATCTACTTCTCGCATCGAGATATCTCTGCGGTTACGACGAGCCGCCAACAAAGCAGCTTCGTTCAACAGATTTTCCAGATCAGCGCCTGTAAAGCCTGTTGTACGTTTCGCAATTACGTCCAATTTAACATCCTTCGTTAATGGCTTGTTGCGAGCATGTACATACAATACTGCTTCACGGCCTTTAACATCTGGACGGTCAACCGTAATTTGACGGTCAAAACGTCCTGGACGAAGCAACGCCGGGTCTAAGATATCCGGACGGTTTGTAGCCGCTACGATGATGATACCTTCGTTTGCGCCGAATCCATCCATCTCTACGAGCAATTGGTTGAGCGTCTGCTCACGTTCATCATGTCCGCCACCCAATCCGGCGCCACGTTGACGTCCAACGGCATCAATCTCATCAATGAAAATGATACAAGGTGCGTTCTTCTTCGCGTTCTCGAACAAATCACGAACACGGGAAGCACCGACCCCGACGAACATTTCTACAAAATCAGAACCCGAGATGCTGAAAAACGGTACTCCGGCCTCGCCTGCAACAGCTCTCGCCAAGAGTGTTTTACCCGTACCTGGAGGGCCCACTAACAGAACACCTTTTGGAATACGAGCGCCCACAGCTGCAAACTTGCGTGGGTCCTTCAAGAATTCTACGACTTCGACAAGCTCTTGCTTCTCTTCGTCAGCCCCTGCCACGTCCTCGAACGTAACCTTCTTCTTCTCTTCGTTATACAGACGGGCTTTGCTCTTGCCGAAGTTCATAACTTTGCCGCCACCGCCCTGTGCCTGATTAAACAGGAAGAAGAACAACAGGAACATGATCACCAAAGGAATGATAGAAGTCAAAAACGTCAGCCAAATGCTTTCGCCTTCCATTTTCTTCTGCACGTATTCAAACCCGTTCGTTTCGCTGGCATTCACCAGTTCACTTAGTGCTTGATCCGTTGGTGGAACATATACGGAAAAATTGGTCGATTTAGCATTAGCCGGCTGCTTCTTATATGCACCGGTTACAAGATAGGCGTAACCGTCAAATTGGACCGTTACTTTAGAGATGTTATTAGCTTTAACCTCTTGCCGTAATTGGTCATATCTAGGGAGATCGGAGGCTTCGTTACTGTTGCTAACAAACTGAACGATACCCACCACAACTAAAAAAAGAATCAAATAAAAACCAGAATTCCGGATGAACCGATTCATCCCCTACCTCCTCTCGAGACACTTAAGTTATTTTACCATAGCCTGTAAGTCCTTCTCAACAAAGGGCCTTATTTAGTCCTAGGACTGGAGGCTGAGATTAGTTGGTGTAGATTTCCGGCTTTAAAATCCCTATGTATGGGAGGTTCCGGTAGTGCTCGGCATAGTCCAGACCATAGCCGACAACAAACGCATCTGGAAGCGTAAATCCAGTATAATCTGCTTCAAGATTAACTGTCCGGCGTGCAGGCTTGTCGAACAAGGTTACGACACATACCGAATTGGCATTACGGTTTTTAAGCAATTCAATCAAATGCGTCAGCGTCAGGCCGCTGTCGATAATATCTTCGACAATCAGAACGTCGCGTCCTTCTACAGATGCGTCCAAATCCTTAATGATTTTGATGATACCTGAGGATTTTGTGGATGCTCCGTAACTTGATACAGCCATGAAATCAAGCTCCAACGGCACTGTAATGGTTTTAACCAAATCAGCCATAAAGATAAACGCACCTTTCAGTACGCAAATCACCAATGGATTTTTACCTTCATATTTCACGCTGAGCTGTGCACCCAATTCCTTAATTTTACTCTGAATTTCTTCTTCGCTGATCAATATTTCCTGAATATCATTTTGCAACGGTGTAAACCTCCTAAGTTTATACTATGAAAGCCGTTCCTGCGCAATTACCGATGCCCCGGACTCTCTCGTCTTTGCCATGACATATATATAACCGAAGACGTGTGCTTTTGCACTGCGGCATGTACAGAACGTCGTACGCCCGGAATCCAGAGAATAGTTCCAGCGTGGTCGCAGACGATGGGAGTAACGGAACGCATTGAAGGAGGTATTTTTTCATCAATAAAAATATCTTTAACCTTTTTTCTTCCGTTTAATCCCATTACATACATGGTATCTCCAGGTAATCGCGAGCGTACAGTCAAAGGCAGACTCAATTGATCTGCGTCGAACCACGCTTCCTCCTTATTCGCCGGATGGTCCGCATCCGAATAGGAAGCCCTTCGCCACCGAAGTATACCACCTGCCTCAGGCAACTCTAGCTCACCGGAAAAAGGCAATACACTTAGTCCATAGCACCATTCGCCCATAACGACTTGCGTACGGTCAAACAAAACCGCCTGGTCATATTCGCGGACTCCAACCGCACCGCCTCCCAAGTCCAAACTCCATGTAGACGATGCCTCTTGGAGAAGTCTTAGTCGAACGGTCTCAATTTTACGAAAATCAAAATTTTCACTGTCCGAAGGCAGATAATTTAATATTAGTTTAATCAACCTCCGTTGTAAAGCAACGGATAGCTTACGGTATGAAGCGATGGGAAACATGTACCTGCCATTATCCAAGCGCACCATTTTCTCGTATGCCGACAGCGTGGATGCCTCCATAAAGTCATTTTCGTCAGCCATCGTTTCGGCCAGCCGGTTTAGGGACGGTGTCAGTCGCTCATTATATTGCCCCAAAAAAGGAAGCACATCCATGCGAATGGCGTTACGACGGTATTTGGATGATAAATTAGTGCTGTCTATCACATAGGAAAGATCATAAAAGTTACAAAACTCAATCAGGTCAGCCTTGTACATACGTAGCAGCGGGCGAATGAGTTGCACATTTTTTTCCCTGCGCGCCAAACGCATACCTGCCAAACCTGCTGGGCCGCTACCACGCAGCAAGTGCAAGAGAACCGTTTCGGCTTGATCGTCGCCGTGATGAGCCATTGCAATATGCTGTGCTTCCCACTTTGTAGCCATATCATGTAAAAAACTGTAGCGCAGCTCGCGGGCTGCTTCCTGTGGCCCCTTCCCGCTCTCCTTCATATAAGCGGGTACATCCACCCGAGTCATTTCAAATGGAAGTTCGAGCTTTTGGGCAATATTGCGTACCTCTTCAGCCTCCGCATCCGATTCTTCTGGTCTGAAACCATGATGAACGTGAGCGCAGACGAGTTGTAAAGGCATATGTATAACGGATATTTCATGTAAAATGTGCAAAAGGGCCACCGAATCCGGCCCACCGGATACAGCAACCACAATGCGGTCTCCGGGGCTCCACAGTGAATGATCTCGCGCCAAGGCGAGCACTTCCTGTACAACACCGGTCGGTTTTGTTGTTCCCATTCACGACCCTCTTTTCTCCCGACCGTAAAAATGATGATCATCTGTTATCTTATGTAAGTCTGCTGCTACCTTAACGCAATCCAGAGCGCTCCGGCAAGCAGCAAAAGCGATACCGTGAAAGCATATCCCAGCCAGCGTGGGTTCCCTTTTTTGACCGACGATTGCCTGACATGTGCGGAAGCCAAACGTGACCAAGATCGGGCCGCTGCACGAGTATCGGAATATTCTCCACGCACTGCACCCAGCAGCCATTCGGCATAGGGGCGCAATACACGGCTACGGCGAATGATGACCGTCAATTCTGCCGTATTCCGCAGCTGTGGCAGCCTACTCGCAGCGGTCTTTAATGATTCGCTCTCCAATATATGAATCGTTAGAAGAGCGAAGGCAAACAGGTCATACTGGGAATCAGCATTTCGGCTGCCAGCATTCCAGAATCCCCTATCATACCACTCTGTGAATTGTTTAACACTCCGACCAGCAAGAGACACCCCGCCGTAGTCAATTAATTCAGCCTCTCCATAGGCATTGACCAAAATATTCTGCGGCTTCAGGTCGCCAAACACCCATCCTGCCTGATGGAGATCCGCCAGACGATTCAGTATACCGGTTCCAGCCACACCATACCATTCCGGCCCTTTGGCTGCCACAAAACGATGAAGCGGATCACCCTTAACATATCGCATAACATAAAAGGGGATTTCTCCGCTGCGTAACACTACATCATCCACCTCAAACAAAAAGGAAGGATTTCCATTGCGCTGAAGGGCGGCCTGAGTCCCCTGAGACTGCAATGTGGTCAGCACATTAATCTCCGATTGCAGATCAAGCGTGTTCTTCCCCATTTTCAGAGCAAATTGCCGATCGGCCTGTGCTTCTTTTACCAAATATACAGTTCCGTTCGCTCCCCGGCCCAGCAAGCGCTGGATGACATAGCTGCTCCGCTTCCACTTGCCCTTGATGACCGTTCCGGGTGCAAGAACGGGATCAGACGACGTAGTCACCGAGCATCCCTTCTCCTTTGCCATAGGATTCTTCCAGATCTTTCTGTTCTCCTAGTGTAACATATCGGTAATAATCAATCACTTGTAAAATGGCAGGACCTGTCGGTGTTGCCCCTTTCATCCGCAAGCGTCCAAATATCGATTTGATCTGGTTAAGCTCAGAGGTCCAACCGATATCCATGACTGCGTCTTCTCCCATTTTGCCGCCCGGAAAATGAAACACAGATATACGACTGTGTCCGCTTCTGGACTGTAAACTGAGTAGCAAATCACGGATGCTGTCCTCTACAGCAGGTAGCTTGGGCTTCATGCTCGCACTTGCATCAATGAGCAAAGCAATCTCCAGGGTGCTTGTTTCTGTCAGTTCATCCATCACCTCAACCACTTGGGCTCGTTTGGCCGGAGGAAGTTCACCGATATGTTTGGCGCCACCCTCACCCAGAATGTGCGTTAACTCTCTATTAACCGCCTGCTGAATGGTTTGAACCACCGTCTTGCGCGTCATCATCTGCATGGTCTGCGCCAACTGCTTCGTCCCTACGATTTGGCTAAACCCTCCCCCTGCTTTAGCAATTTCTTGAATCTCCGCACTGCCAAGCTCGCCAATAGTTCCATAATCTATGACTCCGGCGACGTTCACTGTAATACCTTCCCGTAAAGCCTGGGCAGCCGCCATGACTGGACTAACACCTACATTCGAGCATCCGTCTGTAATGATCAAAATTTGCTTCATCGTTTTTTGACCTCCGCTTCCTCTTAATCTATCCCGATAGATTCTATCTTTGCCTAATCCGGAACGATTCAAACGAAGGATGCGGATTTTTAAAAATGGGTAAGGAATTTCCCGGGCAATGTCGGCTTAGCTCACCGTCCGTGGACGTTCCAACCACCTCATGCCAGGTACATGGAGAGTTGCCCACTCTGGGCGGAAGTGGTCGATTTTACTAACAACTACAGTCATATCATCATAGATTTGATTTTGCTGGTATCGAATAACCCGTTCTAGCAAACAGTCGGCCAACTGCTGAGGATCTTCGCTTTCAATTTCCTGAATCATGCGTTTCATCCATATTTCCTTATTAACCGCGTAACCCGGTGAGTCGTATATACCGTCTGTAATCATAATGAGAATATCGCCCGGCTGGAGCTGTAGTGATACCAAATCAATTTCAATATCCTGTATAATGCCAATCGGCAAGTTGCTGGCAGATACAGGGGTGACCTCCTCCCCTCTTTTAATAAAGCTCGGCGTAGACCCAATCTTCATAAAAGTTGTCTGGGCCGTGTACTGATCAATCAGCGCCATATCGACCGTAGCGTACATTTCCTCAGGTGATCGCAGCATCAGGACAGAGTTAACCGACTTGATCGCCAACTTTTCGTCCATACCCGATTGCAGTAATTCCTCCAAAATGTTAAGTGCTGCACTGCTTTCTTGCTGCGCGCGCTCTCCGTTCCCCATACCATCACTTAATGAGACTGCAAAAGTCCCGTTCCCTAGCTCCATCATGCTGTAGCTGTCACCTGAGAAAAAATCGCCTCCTTTGGCGGCACTAGCTACCCCTGTAGCAATCTCATACGTTTTAGCAGAGCCGAACATGACTGTAGCCAAGCCTTGGCGGCGATCTGCCTCCGTTTCGCGCATCACAGCTATATGCTCGTCCAGTATGTCCGACAGAAGTGGAGCAATGATTTTCCGACATTCATCAAATCCCCTTGTATAGGCATGGACAATCTCAATTTCTACCTGACCTGCATCCAGATTAATAATCTCAATAGATTGGATGGACAAGCCCAGTCTATCAAGAGCTTCTCGTATTTGCTCCTCCTGCCGATGCATGGTCTGTCCTTCCCGCTGAATTTCTCGCGCTAAATCCTCCATAATTTGTGATACACCCGATAGCTGGTCAGCAACAAGCTGACGACTATCGTATACTTGGCGCTTCCACTGCATATTATGTTGGTAGAGGCTATACTGCTGCTTCATCACTTGCAGGACAGCGCCCGTTTTAGCACATGCCTTGCTCCATTGCGGGGGTATCTGCTCCGGCTCCAAATCCGGGTTATCCTCAATGGCGCTCATCATTTCCGTCATATACTGATGGGTTTGCATAAACTTGCCGTCCCAGCACTGCTCACACTTGAAGCAGGAGGCACATGTCCCTTCTGCCACCGCATTCATAAAGTGTTCGATTTCTCCGTCCGACTTCGTGCTCTCACTCGCAGATATCTGGTGAAAGCTGCGGGATAGCTGACTGAATACACGGGAAAACTTCGTTACCCGCTCTGCGGTGAGATCGCGGACCCTTTTGGCATATTCATGCTGAGATTTGGCGTGGTCCTGCGTACCGGGAACATAGGTAGAAACCGCTTTAAAGAAACTTTTTGGGGTCATTAAGAATAATAGAATCGCCGCACAACTCTCCCAGGTTGACGTCAGCACGTCTCCGGTTCCGTCCAAATAGATCGTCAGAATTGAGGAGCCTAGCAGCATCCCAAGCGCAACAGCACCCTTTTTCCCTTCACGCAGCATCCCTGCCAGCAAACCTGCAAAAGCGAGTAAACTCATCTGCACAATTGCAGACATATTGGCCAAGCTTAAAATTAAACCGGTAATTACACCGACCGATGCACCCAGCGAAGCACCTCCCACCAAAGCAAACACCAAGACCAAATATCGCGACAGTACATGATCGACAGACAATGAATGAACAGTCCAGCCTACTGCTCCCGTCATCACAGAGGCTAATAAAATAATAAGACATAAAATTTCCTCATTTTTGAGCTGGCTTGTCTTCTTGCGGTACGTAAACAACGGTATGGCCTGCGTGAACACCAGCGTAAGCATAAAGCTGAGAACCGCATCCGTTCCCACAATGATAAGCTCATACCATGTGAAAGTTGGAGCCATCACGGCGTTAAATAAATTGACCATAAACACCGACAAGAAAACCATAAGCGGGGCATAGGATAATTCCAGACGGTCGAAGGTTCGTAGCCCGCGATACAGGAGATAAAATACCAGTAGCTCGCCACCAATCATAAATAACGATGGGTAAGGAGCTAATAGGCTGCCTAACACAACGGATACAGCTACAGGCAGCATCAGATCACGCCGAAGAAACGTTATGACCGCAAAATAAGCGAGGGCAAAAGGAGAAAGCTCGTCCAAAATAGTGGCGCGTCCCAGTAGAACTCCCATAGCTGACAATAGCAGCATCCATCTTTGCGCCGTTACCCATTGCACCACTTTATGTGAATCCAGCCGTTTCTTGAGTCTGGAAGACCACCCTTCCGTACGCTCTTTGGATTTGGACTTTCTAGATTTTAACCCCGGAAAATGTACCACGTTCCATTTCTCCATCATGCGTCAGGCACCCCATTCATCAATTTGATGTTCCTATCTTAAACCGGAACGACTGAGAAAGTTTGTCAGAACCCCACGTCTTATTCCAAGAAATTTCCGACAAAAAAACGTTCTGCGCGAAAGGACAGAGCATCACTCTGAACATCAAGCTACGCCCGTATGGAAGCCGATGGAAGAAACGTCCCGCTACTCCTTATATGACCTCTCGATGTCGTTCATCCTGATGTCCAATCTAGCGATTTGCACAGAAGATAGACGGAAAACCGTTGGAGTTTGTCGGACGATTATGTCCTCACGACAAAAAAAACATCCGCTTTCCAGCATCGAAGCTCTTTTCTTCTTCATCAAAATTGCGAATCTCATAAATGCCCGTACGACTAACCACTGGATTCAGCGCCAACAATCGCTGCTTATCGCATCCGTTGTCGGTAGAACGCAAAAAAAACCGTAGCAGTCTCTCGACTGTACGGTTTTCCGTGTATGATTGATACGGTTGTCAAAGTGAATTAAACACGCTTCGCGCCGCGTCCTCCGCGTTTACCTTCGGTGTTCTTTTTCAGCGACGAAATGCGTTCCTCACTATCTTTCAGGAAGCGTGACATTTTATCCTCAAATGAAGGTTTACCCGGTGCAGGCTTGAAAGAACGGCCTCCACGATCGCGGTTGAAACCACCGCCACCACCACCGCGTCCTTGACTTGGACCTGAACCTCCACCGCCGAAACGGTCGCCTCCGCCTGGTCCTCCTGTACGCTCCGGTCTTGGAGCTCTTGGGGGACGGGCTTCACTTGCCGGCTTGTCAATCGTTTGCTTAATGGAAAGTCCGATTTTGCCATCTTTGTCAACATTAATGACTTTCACCGTCACAACATCATTAATCTTCAGGTGGTCGTTAACATCCTTAACATAGTTATCGGCGATTTCCGAGATGTGAACGAGACCCGTGACACCTCCAGACAAATCCACAAATGCTCCAAAATGCGTGATGCCTGTCACTTTGCCCTCTAACTTGGTGCCCACTTCAATTGCCATAGAATAAAATGATCCTCCCTTAAAATATACAACCGATTTTTTTGCAAAAAAATCCCGCTGTGGTGATTTGATTATACAAAATGGCGGAACCAAGGTCAACTAAGCATTGGCCCGATAATGTTCCTATTTTTGATCTCCGATGATTGGCGTCTCTTCCGGTTTGTAAAGACCGTACTTGCTTCTGGCAATCTCGCCAATGTACTCAGGGTCCTTCAGACGATTCACTTCGGTTTGAAGCTGTTGTTCCGTTTGTGTAGCAGCTTGCTTCTGCTTTTCCTTCTGGGTGAGCTGTTCACTTCGATCGGCCATAATCATGCCTTGAGAAAAAAAGGTAAAAATTGCCCAACTACCAAAGGCGGCAAGCGATAGCAACCAAATCATGATTCGCCTGCGCCCGCCCGCGTTGGACTTGGACGTAGAAGATGAATGGCGATCTACAGACGAATTACGCATGATACTACCTCCTTCCAAACCATCTTTTCGCTGTGTTTTTCAGTCTGATACCCAGCTTTACGAGCAACTCTGGAGTCTTCCAGCGCGCTTTAAGCGGACCGATCAGCCATAGGATCGGCTTCCAAACCGGCATCAGGATGTATATCAGCATCCTTCCCAGGAACACAATTAGTGCCCATGTCCATCCGACCAGCTTGCGTAACAGCCGATACAGCGCTAACACCGGAAGAACAATCAGGATGCGCAGTATGCTGTTCACGATCAACGTCAGTCTGCGAACTATCTCTAATAACATTACCACAAAACGTTGGGTTGTAACACTAAAGGCCCAAAAATAGAGCCAAACCCCCAAAAGTAGTCCTAAAAAGACATAAAACCGCAGCTCACCGCGATTACTCGCGTATAGCACACGGAAAATAAACAAAGCCGAGGCCACCCAGTACAGCACGTCCAACATATGAACGCTCCAGCGGGCAAAATGAAAGCGTATGGACAGCACCCGGTAGCTGTCAAACACCACTCCCATGGCTATGCCCGACATCAGCATCCACGTCAACGTCAGCCATTGCGTGTAAGGGTTCATTTGAAGATCTTGCCGAATAGGCTTTTTCCGTTTTTGGCCGGGGCCCCGGGCTCCAGGTAGACGAGGGAAGTAATCAAACCTTCAATGGACAACAGCCCCTCTTCTAGACTGAGGTTTTTGATATGTAAATGTTGTCCGCGAATGGTGAGATGGCCCAGCTCGGTCTGAAGCAAAAATTCTTCACTGTCAAAGCTCTCCACATTGCTGACGCCTGAAATATCGAGTTGCTTGCGGCTTTGCATGCGCAGATCATGGTGCTTGGACTTCCCTTGTTCAATCATGGCATGTACCCCTCCTTCTGTTCTTAGCTTATGAAGGGGGCCGTATGATTTAGAACCGCTTTTGCTGTTAATCAGCATATGATGGACGAAAACTCGTCATTAAAGAAAAAAAGCACTCCTTCATAAAATAATGAAGGAATGCTTTCATGTACAGTTATGAGAAAATCAGATGTCTGCTTACCAGTTCAAACCATTGTCCCTGGCAATAGGCTCTTCCTTTACCAAAGTGTACATACTTGCAGCCTCGTCCTTGCGTGTAGTGTCGGCGAGCCGTTCCACTCGCACGGTCACCAGCTTCTGGCCAAACTGGACGGTAATTTCATCGCCTACTTTGACCGCACTGCTCGGCTTGGCTTCGCGTCCGTTCACCAGCACTCTCCCTTGTTCGGAGACGTCCTTGGCTACCGTACGCCGCTTAATCAGCCGCGAGACTTTCAAGAATTTATCAAGACGCATTAGTTAACGGCTTCTTTAAGCTTATTACCGGCTTTAAAAGCAGGAACGGTCGATTCTGGAATTTCAATCGTGTTACCGGTTTGTGGATTGCGGCCTGTACGGCTGGAACGCTTGCGTGTTTCGAAAGTACCAAAGCCGATCAGTTGCACTTTGTCACCGCTAGCAAGTGCATCTGTAATTTCACCAAGAACGCCATTCAATACAGCTTCAACGTCACGTTTGCTCAAACCGCTTTTGCTGGAAATATTGTTGATCAGATCTGTCTTGTTCATAAGATAAAAGCCTCCCAAATGTCAAAAAATAATCATCACGCTGCATGTCCATTTATGGAGCAGACGTGAGGTCCAACTGTGGCCGAAGCCCTCCTGAATGTCACTGTAACACGCTTAACTATAAGCTACAGTTATTTTCAGAATTACTACAAGTTATTCTGGCTTGTCCGTAAAAATCCTGCAATAACAGGCGTTTTTTTATTCGACCCCAGTTAAGCCAACATCCTACTACAAAACTCTGTCCATTGGCAAGTCTTCTCAAACTGAGCCTTCTTTCAACCCTGCATATGTCCCATTTTTCTGGTCTGTGCAGCCAAAAGCGAATGTGTGGAATCACGCTTTGCCAAGGAGCTTTTTCGCTTCCTGCCAGTAAGTCTCCATTTCATCTACGCTGCTTTCTTCGGGACGACGCCCCTGCTCGCGTAATTTCTGCTCAATATACTGGAAACGGTCGACAAATTTGCGATTGGTGGCGGACAATGCCTCTTCTGGATCTACTCCCATGAACCGGGCTGCATTCACGGCAACAAATAACACATCGCCTAACTCCAGCAACTGGGCTTCCACGGCATGCCCTTCACGAACCGCTTCCTTCAACTCAGCCACTTCTTCGTCTAATTTATCAAATACGCCCTCAATGCTATCCCAGTTAAAGCCTACTTTAGCTGCTTTCTTCTGGAGCTTGTACGATTTCATAAGAGCAGGCAGATCACGTGGAACCCCATCCAGTACGGAAGGGTATGCTGCCGTCGTGCCTTTAAGCCGTTTTTCCTCAGCCTTCATCTGCTCCCAGTTTTGCAGCGCCTCTTCCGCATCATTCGCTTGATTGTCACCAAATACATGTGGATGACGGAAAATAAGCTTATCATTCAGCCCCTGGATAACATCATACACATTGAAGGTTCCGACTTCCTCTTCCATTTGGGCATGCAGCAAAATTTGCAACAACAGATCGCCCAGTTCTTCCTTCATATGCTCAGGGTCGTCCTCATCTATCGTTTCGATGACTTCATACGTTTCTTCGATCAGATTTTTGCGAATCGACTGATGTGTCTGTTCACGATCCCATGGACAGCCCTCCGGGCTGCGTAAAATATCGACAATCTCGTGTAGACGGTCAAAAGAACGCCGTTTCAGCGCCTCATCTTCACTGCGAGGTATGTATACCAAGGATAGGTTCCCGTAGCCCTCTACTCGATCCAGCTCGTACAGCGGCACCTTGTGCACCGCTTCCTCACCTTCCACCCCAAGAGCGTGACCGACATACACCTCATAATCGTCAGGATACCGCTCCATCAGGCACAGCTTCACATCAGATGCCGTGAAGGTGTCATATACCTGTCCGATCAGCGTATGCAGCTGAGGCTGGAGCCAGCTGGCATCCAGTGTACCTGCGTCCAACAGCTGGAAACCCTCAATCGGATCAAAACCAAGACGCACAAAAGCTTCATCCAGGAAACTTTCGCCGCCCAGAATGTTCAGTTCAATCCCTTGCGCAGGACAACGCTCCTTAAGCAACTGCACCGCTGCTTCTGCCACCATCGGGTGACCGGGAACCGCATAGACGATTTCGCTTCCGTCTGCCGCCTTAGCAGCCGTCGTAATTAATTGGCTGGTAATTTCCTCGTATACCTCTGGAAAGGACTCCTTTGTCTCATATACGTTGTCAAACGACTCAAAAGGCACTTCAAACTCATTCAGTACTTGAACCGCAGGATGCTCCTTGGTCCGCAGATAGAGCGCTGAAGCGCCCCGCATTTTGTTCAATATCCCTATCGTAAGCTGATCCGGGTCTCCCGAGCCCAGACCTACGACCGTTAATGTTACGCTCATATTCAATCCTCCGTTTCGCAGAAACAAGGTTCTTGCTCGAAAAAATACACGGCCTAACCCGCTTCCGCTTCCTTTGCTTTGGCATTTACTATACCACAAAGTTGTATAGGCTCATAAAATGGCTGTGCCGCTTTCGCACCCTAAGCCCTATGCCTGGGCTAAGCCAGTACACGTAGCCTGCGCAGCACGGCTGCCAGCGGGCGTCCGAGCTTGGGCACCGCCACAAGCTCGGCTTCCGTGATCAGCCTCAAGCGTGCGAGGCCGATCACGAACACTACGGTGCCTGCGGCTACGCCCAGCAGGCTCTCCGCGGCTGCCGTGGCACGACCTCCGGCAGCCCACCCCAAGGCACCCAGCACAGCGCTGGTGCCCCACATCGCCGCCCCGGCCGCACCAGCCAGGGCGATAAGCAGTGCCGCCGGCTTGAGCACGCTGGCGGACCAGCTCCCACGCAGGCCTACCAAGCGAGCCAGCAGCACGATGTTGATCACCGCCGCCAGCAGATAGGCGACAGCCCCCGCAATGGCGGCTCCAGCCGTGCCTAGCTGCGGCACGAGCAGCCAGTTTAGCAGCGCCTTGGCTACTGCGGCCGCGAGCATCGCCAGAGCCGGCGCGCGAACCGCGCCAAGCCCTTGCAGCAGCGCAGCCGAGATGATGCTGAGCGTGCCGCCTACGGCGGTTAGCGCCATCCAGCGCATAACCCCGCTGCCGGTGTCGTCCGCATACAGCATCACATTGACGGGCACAGCCAGCACGATCAAGCCTGTCGCAGCGGCTAGTCCCAGTAGCCAAAACCAGCGCAGCGATTGCTCGCACTGGCGACGTGCCAGCTCCGTACCGCCGGTTATCCGGGCCTCAGCCAGCGATGGAATGAATAATGCCGACAAGGTGGTGGCAAACATCATGACTAGCTGTACCAGCGGCAGACCTCGGTTATACACGCCAAAGGCCACCATAACCGCAGTATCGTCCAAACCCTCCTGCTTTAACAATCGAGGTACGGTAAATGTGTCTACCAGACTAATTAACGGAACGGCTAGCGCTCCAAGGCAAACAGGCAAGGCATAACGCAGCAGCGCCTTTAGCAAGGCACCGTTGCTTTCCGCTGGGTGTAGCTCTTCAGTTTGTGCTTGCACTGTGGCCATGACCGTCCCTTGTCTTCTAAGCCTCTTCCTGTGATTTCGCCAATATAGCAACATGACGACCAAGCCCGCTGCTCCGCCTGCTGCTGAACCAAACACTGCTCCGGCGGCAATCATATCCGCCCCCGCTCCTTGTGACAGCATGAGCAGCAACAGCATAATCATCACGCTTACCCGTATCGCCTGCTCCGTCACTTGGGAGATAGCAGTCGGAAGCATATTTTGCAAACCTTGAAAATATCCTCTCAATCCCGCCATAACCGGCACGAACAAAAAGGCAAACGCCGCCGCCCTCACCGACGGAATGACGTGAGCATTGTCGATCCATTGACCAATGAGCGGCGCACACGTATACATCAGCACGCCCAGGATCAATCCAAACACACCCAAGACAAGCGAAGATAGCCAAGCAACACGTTGCCCCGCTGCCCGGTTTCCCACTGCCTCAAACTCAGCTACAAATTTGGATATTGCAGCCGGAAATCCAGCAGCTGCAATGGTAATGAACAGCGTATAAAAAGGATAAACCGTATTATAAATGCCAAACACGCCGTCGCCGCCGATATTCTGCAGCGGGATTTTTTGCACTGTGCCGATCAGCTTGCTCGCTACCGCTGCCAGTGTCAAAATGACAGCACCCCGTAGCAGCCGCGAAGCGGCGCGATTTTCCTGCATTCTCCGTCTTCACTCCCACCTGAAATATGCATCTTTCACCAGTCCTATTATACCGCCTCTTCTCCCGGAAAGAAAAAAACCCTGTACAACGTAGGACGGCTTTCGCCATTCTGTACGTCATACAGGGGTGAAACGGGATGTTACTGTTCCATTTGTTTGCCCAGGAAGCCAGCGGCTGTTTCAGCCATTTTGACTTCCATTTCGGACATTTTTACATTTTCGTCCTTGTTCAACAATACAACGGAACCAATGGGATCACCACCGGAAACAATGGGAGCCGCCACAAAGGACGAGAGTGTTTCTTCGTGGTCTCGCGTTAGCTCATAAGAGCCGCTGGCTGTCTCCAGCACAGTTTTGCGATTATCCATACTACCTTCGATAATGCTACCGATTGGCTTGTCCAGAAAATCTTTTTTGGAGCCTCCAGCCACCGTAATAATGGTGTCCCGATCGGTAATCATTGTAATATGGCCCGTGCTTTCAAACAGGGACTCAGCATATTCTTTGGCGAAATCACCAAGTTCACCAATAGGTGAATACTTTTTCAAAATGACTTCTCCGTCACGATCCACAAAAATCTCAAGCGGATCTCCTTCACGAATTCTCAAGGTGCGGCGAATTTCCTTTGGAATAACTACCCGCCCAAGGTCATCAATACGGCGAACTATACCAGTAGCTTTCATTTCACATGTTGCCCCACTTTCTCAAGAAGAATTTAGTAAACTACTGACGGTATCGAAAGACGCTTCCACTCCCCCAGAAGCGGTCACGAAGAACGTCACGGTCATGGTGTTTATGGTGATATCTGACCATAGTATTCATCTGTTCCCAATTCCTTATGCATGTTCAGTTATTTACCTTCGTTTGTAGCTCCATCTTTGGCTGTTCCTGCCTTGGCATCGCCCGTACCGTTTGTTGTTGCGCCCGGTGTAGTTGTGCTACCGGCACCGGAAGTTGCACCGCTTTTCTCTTGCGTAGCTGGTACCTTCGGCAGATTGATTTTCAAATCAAGTTTTGCCAAATCATTTTCGGTAAAGTTTTGGATACTTTCCCCGGCCAATTTATTTTTCAGGGCTGCCTTTTCGTTGTCTTTCAATTTATCAAACGTTGGCTCATTGCGGGACTCCACTTTGATCACGTGATATCCGTATTCCGTTTCCACCGGCTCACCAATTTTGTTAATCGGCTGAGTCTCAGCGGCCTCTTTAAAAGCAGGTACCCATTGCGCTACGGATGCATTCTCATACAGACCTCCGTTAGACGCAGAACCTGGGTCTTCTGAATATTTCTTAGCAATCGTCGCAAAATCCGCTCCTCCATCCAGCTTCGCCTTCACTTCTTTGGCCAGCTTGAGGGTATCCTCTTTTTTGCGCTGTTTCTTCGTTTTAGGATCTTCGAAGTTAATCAATACATGGCGCACAGTTGCTGTCGTGAATTGATCTTTATTTTTCTCAAATTCCTGTTTTAGCTGATCATCTGTTACTTTGTTGGTTTCGCTGTTGATTACCGTCATTACACGCGTGAAGTAATCTTTCACACCTTGTTCGGTCAGTTTTTTATCACTCAGAAATGTCTTGAACTTATCTTCTCCGACTGACTTTTTATACTGCTCCAGCTGTTCGTTCCCTTGTTTGGCACCCTGCTCCTTGGCTTTGTCGTCCGCTTTGGCCGCCAGAAGCTTGTACACCACTTCCTGCTTTACAATTTGCTCCCGTACCTGATCCGAAGCTAACGCAGCCTCATATTCCGGGTAAAGGAATTTCATCATGCTGATTTCTTGGTTGAACTCATTTTCGGTAATGGTTCCACCCTTATAGGTCACGACAACCTTGCTGTTGTCCTTCGGTTCATCCTTGACCTTGTTCTCATCCGCTTGCTTCGTACATGCTGCCAGGACAGATATAGCTAGCAGCGCTGCCATTCCCAAGGAGAGCATTCTCCAAGGTTTTCTTTTATTTAGTTGTGGCATTTTGCAGTTCCTCCTTCAATGTGAATGCTTCTTTCAATGCACTCAAAAATTGTTCCAGCAGTTCTAGCAACTGTGGATCATTTAGACCTTTGCCCTTTATGCGTGCGCTCATAGAAGTGCCCTGTTCAAATTGTACACGTCTTTCAAAGCGATTGCCAATCTCGGCAAGTTTGGCGGTCTGTACCGCCTGCTGGCGCCCTTCATGGAATTTCAGCACTATATTGTCATCCCGTTGCACCATGGACTCGATGCCATACATGCGTCCATATACCTTAAGGCGAGCCACGGCTAGCAAATGACGCACAGCCTCTGGCAGATCACCAAATCGGTCGACCAGTTCATCCTCCAGTTCGGATGCCTCGTCAAAGGTGCTGACCGCTGCAACCTTTTTATAAATTTCAATCTTTTGGATGCTGTCATAAATATAGTCTCCCGGCAGGTAAGCATCGACGCCTAAATCAATCGACGTACTCCAATTCCGATTGGACTGATCCTCTTCTCCAAGTACGCTGACTTTACGTTTATTAATTTCCTCAGCCAGCATCTGCGAGTAAAGATCAAAACCGACCGATGCAATGAATCCGTGCTGCTCAGCGCCAAGCAAGTTACCCGCTCCACGGATGGACAAATCGCGCATTGCAATCTTGAACCCGGAGCCGAGCTCCGTAAATTCTTTAATCGACTGAAGGCGCTTCTCCGCCACTTCCGTGAGCACCTTATCCCGCTGGTACGTGAAATAAGCATAGGCAATCCGATTGGAACGACCTACACGCCCACGCAGCTGATAAAGCTGAGATAGCCCCATTTTATCGGCATCATGCACAATGAGTGTATTCACATTTGGAATATCCACGCCGGTTTCGATAATGCTGGTGCTGACCAGCACATCGTATTCGCCATCCAGGAAATCCAAAATCGTTTTCTCCAGTTCGGTTTCGGACATCTGTCCGTGACCCACGCCCACCTTGGCCTCCGGTACGAGCGCATTGATCTCGGCAGCCATCTCCTGAATACCCTGCACGCGATTATACAGGTAGTACACCTGTCCACCGCGTGCCATCTCGCGTTCAATGGCCTCACGAACTAGAGTTTGGCTGTGCTCAACCACATAGGTTTGCACTGGAAAACGGTTTTCCGGTGGCGTCTCAATGACTGACAAGTCACGTACACCCAGCATGGACATATGCAACGTACGCGGAATAGGTGTTGCCGTTAACGTCAGCACATCTACGTTCGTTTTCAGCTTCTTCAGCTTTTCCTTGTGGGTTACGCCAAATCGCTGTTCTTCATCGACAATCAGCATTCCGAGGTCCTTAAACACCAGATCCTGCGACAACAGACGATGGGTACCAATGACAATATCGACCGTGCCTTGCCGGACCCCTTTAATCGTCTCATTCTGCTCTTTGCGCGAGCGGAAACGGCTCAATACCTGAATATTGAACGGATACCCTGAAAAACGTTCACGGAACGTCTCATAGTGTTGTTGTGCCAAAATTGTCGTCGGTACCAGCACCGCTACTTGTTTGCCTTCAATAGCAGACTTAAAAGCAGCACGAATGGCAACTTCAGTTTTGCCGTAACCTACATCACCGCATAGCAAACGATCCATCGGGCGGCTCTGCTCCATATCCTTCTTAATCTCTTCGATGGCCCGAATCTGGTCACGTGTCTCATCATACGGGAACATATCCTCAAACTCTTGTTGCTCTGGTGAATCCTTTTCAAAAGCAAACCCTGGTGCCGACTGTCGTTCTGCATATAGCTTGATCAAGTCATCCGCAATATCCTGAACCGAGCTGCGCACCTTACTTTTAACCCGTGTCCACTCATTGCCACCCAGTTTATAAATCTTGGGTTCCTTGTCCTCTGAGCCGACATATTTCTGAATCAAATCAATTTGTTCAATCGGCACTGACAGCTTATCTCCACCCGCGTAGAGGACATGCATGTAATCCTTATGGATACCGCCAACCTCCAGCGTGCCGATCCCCATGTACTTCCCGATCCCGTGATTTTGGTGTACGACGTAGTCGCCCACCTTCAGCTCGCTATAGCTCTTAATCCGTTCTGCATTGTCCACATGCCGGCCCTGCTTACGAGCTTTCCGCTGCTTCTGGGAAAACATCTCGCCCTCGGTAATGACTGCCAGATGAATAGACGGCATTTCAAAACCGCTTTGCAGATTGCCGATTGCCATCGTCGGCTCATCAATACCGTAATCTTCAAGCACTCGGCGCATCCGGTCCAGACGTTCATCTCCACTTGCCAGCATCATAACCTGCGTGCCGGCTTTGCGCCAACGATCCATCTCCGCCTTGAGCACATTCATTTGGCCATGGAAATCCTGCATTCCTCGGCAGATGAAATTCAAAATATTTTGTGGCTGAGTATGAGGAACCTGACGGAGAAAAATCGACAGGAACAACGTCTGAAATCTCCGGTTGTACAGCAGATTGTCCGCGTCATCTGACAGTTCTAGCTGTGGTAACGTTTTACCGTTTTGAAGCAAATGCAGATTCCATTCTGACTCATCCCGTTCCAGTTGCTTGGCTGTTTCCAGCATACGTGCCGGTTCGTCAATAATCAGAATCGTATCTTCCGGCATATAGTCTGCTAGGGTTTTACGTTCAGGATACAGCAGGGAGATATATTTATAGATTTCGTCAAAATACACATGCTCTCGCAGCAACTCAATTTCACGATGAATCTCTTCTTTCAGGTGCTGCTTAGCTTGACGATCCGTCATTTTGCCCAGCTGCTCCTCCAACAAAATAGCAGCGGCATCCGCCGCCTGATCCATACGCTGGTTATTCGCAATAACTTCCTTACACGGCGTTACGGTAACGTCCTGAACCTTTTCCACCGAACGCTGATCTTGCGGATCAAACTTACGGATCGAATCGATTTCATCGTCAAACAGCTCCACACGATAACCCCAACGGGTTGTCATTGGATAAAAATCAATAATTCCTCCGCGTACGCTCATCTCTCCACGTGATTCCACACGCTCTACACGCTGGTAGCCCATCTCGACCATATGTAGCAAAAACGCTTCCAGCTGAATCGTTTCGCCTTCTTTCAGCTCAATACGAGCCTCACGCCATGTTTCCGGGATTGGCAGTAAACGTCGGACACCAGAAAACGGCACGACAACAATCCCACGAAAACCCTGGGCGCAGCGTATCAATACATCAATTCGTTGGGACAATGTCTCTGGACTGGATATTGCAGCTTCAGCAGCTACCAGCTCATTAGCAGGATACAATAAAACCTGATCAGGAGAAAGCGCTTCCTGTAAGTCATCTGCTATTTTTTGAGCGGCAAACATATTGTGCGTCATGACCATTAACGGTCGTCCGGTATCTTCGGCAAGCGCGGCCATCAGTACCTGTCGGGAAGAGCCTGATAAACCTGATATCAGTTGTTCCTTCATCCCTGATGAAATACCTGCTGCAATGGATGCATAATCAGCATCCTTCGTAAAAGCCTGAATAAGTGCTTGTAACAAAAAAGGCACCCCTTTATGCTTATAAATAGTTACATGTAAACCGAAAAAGAAGCCTCAGCAATGCTGCCAAGGCTCCATAAGCGGAATTGCCGCTTCACCTCTCAAGCTGGTACATCCTACCAGTTGAATACCTGTTATTGGAGCGGATTAACGAGCAGACTCAGCTCTGGATTATTCTCCAATGCCTGACTGCAATGCTCGCAAATGACTTTGACGGTCACTTCACCACCCGAATTATACGCTATTATATCTCTACGTTCGGCAGGGGTCAAGGAATGGAAGCCCAACCTTTCTTCGGTTATTGCCGCGGAATCAATTCGTCCCAAGAAAGTTCGACAATGTCTGCATACATAATTAACAATCATGTAATGTATATGCCTCCTGAAAGTTTTCTATACCTTTCAGTATGTCCAACAATCTTCCATTTAAGCCCGTCTGCCTACGTCTGAACTTACTTGTTGAATTCAGCCATCGTCCGTTCAAACGGATGACTCAAGCTGTGTTCTAAGGCGTTGCACGTGTCCTCGATCATTCCGGCCAGTAATTCTTTTTCCTTCTTGGGAAAGGTACCCAGAACATAATCGACAATAGCATGTCCAGGCTCCGGGCGGGAAATGCCCATACGAATCCGATTGAAGGACTGCGTGCCGGTATGCTGAATGATCGATTTAATGCCGTTATGACCGCCTGCGCTACCTTGATAACGCAATCTTATTTTACCGACTTCTGTATCCAGATCATCGTACACGACAATCAGATCTTCCATATCGGCCTTATAATAGTCCATATAAGCACGTAAAGACTCGCCTGATAGATTCATATAGGTCATTGGCTTAATCAGTACGGTTTTTACGCCACCAATGTGACCCTCTCCAATTAACGCCTTGCATTTGCTTTGGTTAATCTGGATGTTATGACGCGAGGCAAGAGCATCCAATGCCATAAATCCGACATTATGTCTCGTTTTCTCGTATTGGGGACCGGGGTTGCCCAATCCTACAATCCACTTCATAACCTTGACACCCTCTTTCGCAGTCTGTATTTTTTGGTAAAATAGTTGTATTGAATAGGAAGGTGCGTGCCGGTATGCTCAATCAAGGTGATATCCTCTTATATGACAGCCATTTTCTATATCATTTAAAACATTCCGTTCCTGTCCAAATATATGACGGGAATGTACATATTCAGATTGGCATCGTTGCGCGTTTTAATGAGCATTTCGTCGAAATAGAGGACACACTATACAATCGTCAACGTTTCACATTCATATCTCGCCCAGGCTTTTAGCCTGACATGCTGATAGGGGTTACCTTTTCCATATGGAAAAGGCAACCCCTTTTTTAATGAGCCAGCGCTTATTCGATTTCAAACAGTTTGCTGATCGACAATTCTTCATGCACACGGATGATAGCTTCTCCCATTAATGGAGCCACAGACAATACCTTCAGCTTGCTTGTCGGATTCGGGTGAACGATCGGGATTGTATCCGTCACAACCACCTCTTTTAATGGCGAATTCTCCAGTCTTTCCATAGCAGGACCGGACAGCACAGCATGTGTACAACACGCATACACATCTTTTACGCCGCCTTCTTTAAGCGCATTGGCACCTAATACAATCGTTCCGGCTGTATCAATGATATCATCAATTAAAATAGCCGTTTTACCCTCAATGTTCCCGATGATGTTCATCACTTCACTGACATTTGGCTCTGGACGACGCTTATCAATAATAGCGAGCGGCGCACTCAGGAAGTCTGCCAGCTTACGCGCACGAACGACCCCGCCATGATCGGGTGAAACGACAATCGGGTTCTCAATTTGCTTGGAACGGAAATATTGGGCCAGAATTGGCGCTCCCAACATATGATCTACTGGAATATCAAAGAATCCCTGAATCTGCATCGCATGCAAATCCATGCTGATTACGCGGTGAGCTCCCGCTTTTTCAATCAAGTTAGCGACAAGCTTCGCTGTAATCGGATCGCGTGAACGAGCTTTACGATCCTGACGAGCGTAACCGTAATATGGCATAACGACATTGATACTTTTGGCAGAAGCGCGTTTAAGTGCATCAATCATAACCAATAACTCCATCAAGTTGTCGTTAACCGGCAGACAAGTTGACTGCACAATATACACATGGCAGCCGCGTACGCTTTCCGACAGCTTAACCTGGATTTCACCGTCACTAAACGATGTGGTATGGGATTCCCCCATTGGGATGCCGATGTAGTCCGCAATCTGGTGGGCTAACTTCGGATTGGAGTTACAAGTAAATATTTTGAGTTTGGAATCGCAATAAGTCATTAATAGAAACCCTCCGTGCTGGTTCATTCATTACAGATTCAACAGCTTGCTGATTAAGGTCATTCCGATCTTTTCTTCTTCGCTTTGGCACGTGCGCGGATTTTGTCCGCATATCCGGCTTTGTTCTCTTGACGTGGTCTGGCAATGGCCAGATCGTTATCAGGGACAGCATGTGTTACAGTGGAGCCTGCTACAACATAAGCACCTTTTCCAATCTTAATCGGGGCGATCAGATTCACGTTGCTGCCAATAAAGGCATCGTCTTCAATTTCTGTAATGGATTTATTATATCCATCATAATTGACCGTTATTGCCCCGCAGCCAATATTTACGTTTGTACCCACCTTGGCATCACCGACATAGCTCAAATGAGACACCTTGGAATGATCTCCAATGGTCGCATTTTTCACCTCAACAAAATCACCAATTTTCACATGTTCGCCAAGCTTCGCGCCTGGACGCAGATAAGCAAACGGCCCCACAGATGTACTGCTTCCCACTTCCGCTTCGTTCAACACCGAATGTTTTACCGTTGCGCCTGAATGGATAATCGTATTCTGAATCTCAGCCTGTGGACCAATCACACAATCTTCTCCGATTTGTGTTTGACCATGCAGCCATGTGTTCGGGTACAGTACCGTATCGGAACCAATAACAACCTCGCTCCCGATATAGGTAGAAGACGGATCAATGACAGTGACACCATTCAGCATATGCTTGCGAACAATGCGCTCACGCATATAGCCCTCAGCTATCGACAAAGCCACTCTGTCGTTAACACCGATGGATTCAGACACATCATCTGTCAAATACGCCTCAACCTGCTCACCTTCACCATGCAAAATACCAATGACATCTGTCAGGTAATATTCCTGCTGTGCATTGGTGTTCGTTACCTTGTCCAGCGCTGCAAACAGCTTGGCATTGTCAAAGCAGTACGTTCCCGTATTGATCTCCCGGACAGCATCTTCCTCAGGTGAACAATCTTTCTGTTCCACGATCTTGAGCACGGCCCCGGAAGCATCACGAATAACTCGTCCATATCCTTTCGGGTCGTCCAACTCAGCGGTCAGAATCGTCGCAGCCGCCCCACGGCTCTCGTGCAGTTGCACCAAGCCCTCCAGCGTTTCCGCTGTGATCAAAGGAGTATCCCCACAAATGACAATGGTTGTACCTTTTTCCTGACCGAGCAAGTCCTTGGCTTGCTTGACAGCATGGCCCGTTCCCAACTGCTCAGCCTGAAGCGCATATTCTGCCGACGGTCCCAAATAAGACTGTACCGCCTCTGCTCCATGACCCACGACGACTACGCTTCGGGACACACCGATTTCACGAACCGTGTCCAGCACATGCCCGACCATCGGTTTTCCGCACACCGGATGCAGAACTTTATATAATTTGGATTTCATACGTTTTCCCTGCCCTGCGGCAAGAATGACTGCCAACCTTTCCAACAAGTCCAACCTCCTATCCTGAAAATAACAGTTACCCCTTGGCTAAAACGTTAATTCCCAGATCAGATTTTGCTTAACTTTTCACAATCCTCCTGAAAAATAACGGCGAACCTTTGGTTAATGGCTATTTTTTCAGGCCAGCTTGTGCTGGACATTCATCCCCGGGACGCATCGCTGCCTAGTCCCTGTCTTATGAAAAAGCCGCTTCGGCAGCCCGGATGGCTCCAAGTTGCCTTAAAACTGACTGTTAACTCACTAAAGAATATATCTCATTCCAGACAAAAAGAAAAGAGAGCCACAGTTAGTGGCTCTCTTTTTCTTTTGTACCCCAATCCTGCTTTAGGCGAATTAAGCGCCTTCTTCAATAGCAACTTCTTCATCCACAGCTGCACGTTCGTACTCAGTCAATACAGCAGCTTGGATCTTCTCACGGGTTCCTGAAGATATCGGATGAGCGATATCGCGAAACTCTCCGTCTGGAGTTCGTTTGCTTGGCATAGCTACGAACATCCCGTTATTACCGTCGATAACTCGTATGTCATGAACAACAAACTCGTTATCAATCGTAATGGATGCAATCGCCTTCATTCTTCCTTCTGAGTTCACTCGGCGGAGTCTAACATCCGTAATCTGCATGTGTGTTTCACCACCTTTTTCCAAATAGGACTTGGTGTATACATTCCACACAGCAGTTCGAAATCCTTCTTTTTTTCGGTAATTCGTATCCTAAATTCAGGTAATTTTTTTGAAAAGATTTCTTTTCGACATATTTAGGTATTTTATGATGGATTGTGACAATTTACTGCCCTGTTCACTCATCAAAATAATTGCCCAGCTTGACCGTAATTTGCTTGCTTCGAGAATCGACTGCGGTCAGATTCGCCAGTGAAATATAATCGTGCAGCAGGCGCTCTTCGTTCTCCACCTCGCCCGATTCTACCAGCACACCTACACCGGCCACCTCAGCATCAAACTCAGCCAGCAAGTCGACCATCCCCTGAATCGTGCCACCGGCCTTCATAAAATCATCTACGATGAGCACACGCGATTTCTCACGCATCGCACGTCTGGATAAAGACATCGTATGCAGGCTCTTTTGTGATCCTGAAACATAATTAATACTTACAGCCGAGCCTTCTGTCACCTGATGATCACGCCGTACGAGAACGACTGGCAAATTCAGCTGTGCTCCGGTTGCATAGGCAAGTGGAATACCCTTGGTCTCCACCGTCATAACCACATCAATCTGACGATTGGCAAAAGCGGTCGCGAATATTTTACCAGCTTCGTTCATCATCGCAGGTTGGCCCAGCAAATCGGACAAATACAGGTATCCTCCCGGTAATATGCGGTCAGGCTGCTCCAGTTGCGCACACAGGTCGTTCGCAAACGCAAGCGCATGTTGCTTGGAAAGCCTCGGGATCAGTTTCACGCCCCCTGCCGCTCCCGCCAGCGTCAGAAGCTCGCCAGTGCCCTCATCCTCAAATACTTCCTTGATGATGGCTAGATCCTCGCTTATGGAGGACTTAGCTGCCCCGTAGCGATCCGCAAAATGAGTAAGAGGCACCAGCGTATGCGGCCGTGACAACAAAAATTGCGTCATTTCCACCAATCGTGAGCTTCTTTTAAGTTTTTTCACAACAATTCCTCGCGATCTATTCTCCTGCCGCCCGCTTTGTACAGTAAAGCACCGGCGGACTGGCCGGTTGCTGGCGGAATGTAAGTGATATAGTAAAATCCGAATATTTAATAGTAAATATATCATCTTCGTACGTATTTGTACAACAATTACCACTATAATATGAAAGAAATATCTAAAATCAGGTCAAAAGTCGTACTGCGTACACATCTTTACAAAACCCTCTTAGTCCATTGTAAATCCGTGGCACTTTGGCTTCCTTCGATACCAGTCCGAACACTGTAGGTCCACTACCTGACATCAGCACACCGTCTGCTCCTAAGCGAATCATGGAGTTTTTAAGATGCTCTACCTCTGGATACAGCTTTAGTGTTACATCCTCAAGTACATTTCCCAGCGCGTTGCATACATCCGTAAAAGAAGCGTTATGGATCGCATGCTCCATCTGGCGGGCAGACGGGTGGTGCGCAATCTGATCTGCTTTGACACGACCATACACTTCAGCCGTCGATACATTAATCGGCGGCTTCGCAAGGATCACCCAGCATTGTGGCGGATTCGGAAGTGGCTTGAGCAGTTCTCCGCGTCCACTTGCTAAAGCTGTACCCCCTGTAATACAGAAAGGTACATCTGAGCCCAGTTCCGCACCCAGCACCCTTAATTCGGCATCCGAAATACCAAGCTTCCATAGCTTGTTCAGTCCACGCAGCGCTGCGGCAGCATCACTACTTCCACCTGCCAACCCTGCCGCCACCGGGATATGCTTATCCAGATGAATGTGGACGCCCGTAGACACGTTATAACGTTCTTTGATCAGACGAGCAGCCTGAAAAGCCAAGTTCTTTTCATCCAATGGTATGTACCCAGCTTGACTTGAAATAATAATGGTATCACGCGGTAACTCAGACATCGTCAATCGGTCAGACAGATCGACCATGGTCATAATCATTTCGACCTCGTGATAACCATCGTCCCGCTTACGTAGAACATCAAGCATTAAATTGATTTTCGCCGGTGCTTTTTCATATATTTTCAAGGCGTTCACCCACCTTCAACTTTTCCCTCAAGACAGCTTAACATATTATATCAGACTCAGCGTGTCAAGTCATGAGGTTCAAAAAAGCGGAGATGACCCGGTCTAATCCCGGATATCCCCGCTTTTCATCAGCACCACCGATAGCTACGATTTGCGGGAAGCTGCCTGCTCGGCAAGTTGGATAGCCCGCTTGACCATATTGCCCGCATCCTTGGCTTTAATGCCTCCCCAGCCTTCTTCCTTGACCGTGTCGTAAAATCCAAGATCTTTGGCCAGCTCGTACTTTAGCTCCTCCGACATGACACTCCGTCTTCTTCGGCTCATACATACGCCTCCTTCGGCAATGGAATAAGGAAGATCATTCCCGGCTTAGTATGTGCAGAGATGTCATGCTTCATCCTGCTCTGTATATACAAAACGGCCCCGTCATTTGAAATGACGAAGCCGTCGTTAAACCTGCAAAGCTGGTATAAATCACGAAATCAATTAAGGTGTTTCAAAATATTCGACTACACTTGTATGGGAGTCGGGATCATATACGCTGACTTCTACCGACTCGGTAAGAATGTCAGCATAGCTGTAGGAGACACGTTTAAACGTCTGTTGCTCCTGATCCAGCTTGACGATAAAAACAGAAGGGTACGTTTCTTCCAAGACACCAGTTCGTTCGACGGTCTTACGGCGTCCGCCGTTAGCCCGCAGCAAAATTTTTTGCCCTACATGTGCGTCGAGACTGCGTTTGATTTCCAACAGCGTATTTTTAGCCATTGCCTAACGACCACCTCTTTCCTTGTCCATTATAACGAATTTTAGAGGGATTGTCAAATCAAGCTAAATATTATAACAACACGAAAAATAAGTTGTCAATTTAATTTTTTGCGAACAGGAATAATTTATATAAAAAATGACAAAAAGCCTCTGAAAGCAGAGGCTTTTTGCTCAGGTTAATCCTATTGGCACATTTGAATCCTAGATTGCGGAAGGCGTTACTTTAAGCGTTGATAAATTTTCAAGCTTCGGCAGGCCGATGCGATAGCTTCCCCTAGTTTCAATTCCACCCACTCCGCGACTGCCACTGATTGTCTGGTGAAACAGGTCCCCCATGTTGACCGTATCACGGATCGAAGTAAAGGCCGCCTTGGCAGCCACGTAAACGGGGTCCAGCGCGTGAATCAGGATACGCCCTGGTGAGCTGGCGAAGTTCGCTCCCGCACGTAGCAGCGCCTCAAAATGGGACTGGCACGCCCCCGCTACAATCGTCAGCGAATCCAGATGACGTTCATATTGTCTTGCTACCTGAATCGCCGCCACAAAATTTTGCGAATTTTTATAACTTTTCAAGCTGTACAAATCGTAAGGCTGTGGCTGCTTCAGCACACCGTCATGTCCGGTAATGACTACGATATCCGGACGGATACGAGGAAGCAGTCGGTACAACGTGTCCGCCATTCCCGATTCGTGAACGTGATGTCCCTCTGCAGGAACACGGAGCTGTTCATATAAACTGAGACATTTTTTCAGATAACTGGGATCTCCATCCAGGTGAAGAACCTTTCCCGGCATTTCAAAATAGGTTGACTCGACCGGATCACTCCAGTCCCCTACCAGAGCTGCCTGACTACGAGCAGCTTGCTGCTGGCGTGCCCGTTGCAACAGATTAAGAGACTCACCAGCCTTAATGTGGGCCTGCTGAGTCTTACCGCTAATCTGGTCTGCAGGCACTCTGACCAGATCGTTCACCGGGGAATCAGCCAGCAGCCGAAATTCTATTCCCTTAATGATCGCTTTATCCCGCTGGATGTCCTCAACACGAAACGTGACATCTCCGCCGTACGATTTCCGAACGACCAAGTCTCCTAAACTCATCACACTGTATCACCCCTCCTATATCGTATGGGTGAATGCACAGTTTGGTTCCAGCTTAGGATATACCTGCCTCCAACAGCACAGCGCTGAGACGCGCAAATTCCTCAATACTTAGCGTTTCTCCTCGACGGGAGGGTTCAATACCAGCTTGTTGCAACAGCGGCTCCAGCGTGTCCCTGTTCTCTTTGGTGAAGAAACGGCTTTTTAAGTTATTGGAAATGGTTTTACGACGCTGGGCAAAAGCAGCATGAACCACTTCAAAGAAGTGCTTCTCATCCACCACTTCCACCGGGGGGGCTTCCCGTACACGCAGCCGGATGACTGCAGACTCCACATTTGGCTGGGGAATAAATACTGTATTCGGCACAATGCAGACTAATTCAGGTTCGCTGTAATATTGCACTGCAATGCTCAGACTGCCGTAATCCTTCGTTCCAGGAGACGCAGCCATGCGCTCAGCCACTTCTTTTTGGATCATAACGACGATATTCTCCAGAGGGAGCTTGTCCTCCAGTAGCCTCATCAGAATCGGTGTAGTAACATAGTACGGCAGATTAGCCACGACACTTACTTTACTCACGTCTGCAAAATCGGCTGCGAACACCTCGCGCAAATCCAGCTTCAGCACGTCTCCATGACGTACCTTCACATGCTCGTAAGGGGCCAACACCTCTTCGAGAATTGGCAGCAGCCGCTGGTCAATCTCGACAGCGGTAACTACCTTGGCCGATTGCGCCAGCTTCTCGGTCAAAGCGCCAATCCCAGGACCGATCTCAAGTGCACCCTTCGTCTCATCCAATCCGGCAGCATTTACAATCTTATTGAGAATATTTTGATCAATCAGGAAATTTTGTCCCAAACTCTTTTTGAACGAAAAACCGTGCCGTTGAATAATTTCCTTCGTACGCCGCGGTGTTGCTATATCTTGAATCCCTGTCATACGGACATCACAATCCTTCACTTTCAATTTGTGCCAGCGCCCCGGCAAATTCCTCGCGGCTGATCTGAAATACAGAGAGCCGTTTATGTAGCTGCTTTCCGTTACAATAACCAATACCCAGCACATTCCCTAAGGCCATACGGCGTGCAGCAGCATTGGGATGGGTGATGAGTCCAGCATCAATCAGGTCCGCCCACTCAATCAGCGGGTCAGCGCCTTCCACTGTCGTATGGACCCGTGCAAGAGCGTGTCTGATCGCTTCTGGTGAGGCATTCTCCACGCCAATATCTCCTTTACGCGTCGCTTCTGCCTCGGGTATAAAGGCCTGCTTGCAGCCGGGTACCTTGGAAGCGATAATCTTACGGATGCGCTCCCCTGCATGATCGGGATCGGTTAAAATGATGACCCCCCGCCGCTCCTGCGCCAATGCAATTTTACGCAGCGTCATTTTATTAATGGCGGAGCCGCCAGTTTCTATCGTATCCGCTTCAACAGCGCGGCGAATGGCCACCGTATCATCCCGGCCCTCTACCACGATCACTTCCTTGATCATTTGCGTTTCCCTCCACTGCTACACAGCAAGCTATATTTATCTTTCCCTGCTTTTGAAAACAAAATAAGAAGAGGATATCCTCTTCTTAGCATGGCATAACTATGTTGTTAATACTATCGCATTGCCCTCAACATACACAACCTGTTTTAGTTGATTTCAGGCTTTACCGGTCCGATAACATATACGGTTTTACCGTGCTTACGACCAAATTGGTTGGCTCGGCTCAAACTCTCATAATACACATCGATTTTGTGGCCTTTAATCGCGCCACCGGTATCCTCCGCACGACGGAAGCCCACCCCTTCGATGTACACCCACCAGCCGATTGGAATTATACTCGGATCGACCGCGATGGTGCGTCCTTCCGTGACACGTGCGCCGGATGCAGTACGTGTACCGATACCTGGCTCCTGTGAGGAATACGCCGTCATGGAGACATTTTGTAAAACTTTGCTATATTTAAAATTTACGCCTGCTTTACGGACAGCACTGCCCGAACTAACCGTTGTTGCCTTAACCGCATCATTGGGACCGACGGAAGCAGCAAGAACGACCGGTTTTTTCTTCGTTCCTACCGCAATGACCTTATCCACACGGTTCTGTGCAACTTCCTTGTTAACCAGCTGTTTGGATACCAATTTTCCATCATGATATACCTTTTGAACGTGCTGGACGACCACACCCGATTTGCCGCTTTGAATGACCCGATTATCGCCTTTATAAAGACTCGGATCGGCCGTTTTGATGACCTGATAAGGCACCTGTTTTTTCTGTTCGACCTGCTGTTTCTTCACACGGACGATTTTTATGTCCATGTTAGACGAAACAGAGGCATCCAACGCAGGATAAACTTTATCCGTTGATGATAATTTATAGCCCGAGGTACGAATGGCACCTTCTACTGTATTTTCTGTTGTGTACAACTTTTTCGTCTCATTGCCTGAAGATACTTTAACCTGATTGGCACGTTTAATGACTACGCGATCGCCATCCTGTATTGCTCCATTTAGCGGCATGGAAACTGTATCATGCGGCTGAAGTGAAATGGAATGCTCGCTCAGCAAATCTTGAAGCTTGGATTCCCGGGTTTCTACCGCAGACGCCTTGCCATCGATGACAAAAAAGACTTGTTTTTTAGATTGCGTGTACATCAGAATTGAAATCATAATCGTTAGCGCGATTAGAAAAATAGCAACCAAAGCAGCCTGGCGCACATTCTCTTGCTTCCAACGCAATACGTAAGACATGCTGGATGAGCGTGACTCATGGGTATCCTTTTTCTGGAAAATGCCCATTTCCTCCGTCCTCCTTACATAGCCCGCCGTCTGGAGTAAGACATAGTTGAGATTTGACGTGACTATAACAGATTTTCTACAAGACAAGCCCAAACTACGACTGTCCTGCACCATGTACCCGTCTTCGCGGCATGCTGTCCTCCCCTGTTTAACCACAGTATGATGACAGATTTTCTTTTATTCACAACAAAAAAAGCCAGAGAAAGAGACTAGAGAGCTCTTTCGTGGCTTCCGGCATGTGTGAATATGCGGGAAAACTCATGCACGAGATGGCTTCTCTCTTGTTACGCTTACGGGGTTAGCTGTCGGGTTCGGACGTAGAGAGTCGCCCTAGCTTGGGTCAACCGCTCATGGCGGTCGCCTTCACATTCACCCCGAAGACCCAGAAAGAAATCGAAATACGGCTCCTCCACCTGTTCAATCCCATCCGGGAAAAGAATTTAGGTCGAGCCGGCTGGCGGAAGAAACGTTCCCTTCTTGCACATACGCCGGACGTACTGTAAGCCATATCGGTTCCCCCGTTCCCTGTAAAAGGGACTCAGCGAGACTGGTTCATGAAATGACTTGTTGATGTTTACATTCAAACAACAATTCACTGAAAAGATGATATCCTGTTTCTATGCATGTTGTAAAGCAGGTTTCAAGTACATTTTTTAAAATATTCGGTTAAAATATTGTAATATTCTCGAGTTTCCTGCAACAAATTCATGATTAGCTTCGTCTATCTCTTTATTTTGATCGATTTCTTCACTTTTTCATTGAATGTCAAATCGTTCCAGGGCATTTCGGGTCGTTATTGACACTAATTCCTCCACTGTAATCCCTTTGATTTGGGCTGCAGCCTCTGCTACCAGTCTCACATGTGCAGACTCATTTCGCTTCCCACGAAACGGATGAGGCGTCAGATAGGGAGCATCAGTTTCAATGAGCAGACGGTCCAGCGGCACCTGTGCGAGCACCTCTTTTGGCTGCTTGGCATTTTTGAACGTTATTGGACCACCGAAGGAAAGGTGAAATCCCATATCCAGCACCATTTTGGCTGTCTCCCAGCTACCCGAAAAGGAGTGCATGACTCCACCAATCTCACTCGCTTTTTCCTCGCGCAAAATCTTAACAATATCTTCATGTGCATCCCGGTTATGAATAACAATGGGCATCTTGAGCTCACGAGCCAGACCAATTTGATTTCGAAACACCCGATGCTGCACATCCTTCGGTGATGTATCCCAATAATAATCCAGACCGATCTCCCCGATGGCTACAACCTTTTTATGACTGCATAACGATGCAATCCATTCTAGATCGCCCTCCTGCATTGTAATAGCATCCTGTGGGTGCCATCCAACTGCCGCATAAATAAAATCATACGTCTCGGCCAATTTCATGGTGGATGGAATGGTCTCACGATTAAATCCGATATTGATCATCCGCGTTACTCCTGATTCGACAGCACGTGCTATAACTTCTTCACGATCTTCGTCAAATTGTGGCGCATCCAAGTGAGTATGAGTGTCGAATAAATCCAAGGTTTACATCTCCTTTTTTTACTTACATTTCTATATAGTTGTCTATTCTTTGACAAAATAATTCCTTATTTCGGCAGGAATCCTGTCTTTTACCGCGTTCAATTTATTCTGGGGAAAATACATATGATATTTCCCTCGGTGAATACCACTTATTGAGCGCACAATTTCCGAAACTTCGGATATTTCACTCACCTCGCCCTGACGTCCAAGCAGTAAAATCTGGTTGTCCGTCGAGCCACCCTGCCGAAACACATCATAAGGAAGATCTGTCGGAAAATCAATTTCAAAATCATATTCAGGGTGCAAACCAGCCTCTTTCAAAGCTTCTCGAATACTGTCAATGGTATCTGTATCCATATTTTCAATCTCTACATATTTATACAATCTACGGTCCATAAACCGGCTGCTCAAATCACTTAAAATCTCGTCCTTTTCTCGTTTCCACTGGCTAAATACGGTCTGGATTAATGACTCGTCGAGCATCAGATATTGCTCTACTGTAAGATCTCCTTTCAACAGATCCGGCAACGGGTCCAGCAGAAATCCAAACTCATATCCGTTTTTAAACAATTCCTTTGCTCGCTTGAAAATTTTACGTAAAAGGATTTCCGAGCTGCGTGTTACAGGATGAAAATAAATTTGCCAATACATCTGGTAGCGTGACATTAAATAATCTTCTACTGCATGCATACCTGATTCCTTCACAACAATTCTCCCATTATGAGGACGCAGCAGTCGTAAAATACGATCCAAATCAATCGTGCCGTAGTTGACACCTGTCGAGTGAGCATCCCGCAACAAATAATCCATACGATCGGCATCTAGTGGACTGGTTACCAGGTTGACAACAATCGGTTTATCATACGTTTTGGCTATAACCGCAGCCACCTTTTGTGGAAGCTTCTCGTCGACTTGCCGTAGCACGGCGTTGATCTCCGTGTCTCCCAGTACAATGCGGCATGTCCAATCCTCATGGTTCATATGAAAGGCTTCCTCAATTGAATGAGAAAATGGGCCGTGCCCCACATCATGCAATAGAGCTGCACACAGAGCAACCAGCCTTTCCTCCTTCGGCCAATCCGGGAAATCTCCACGTTCAAATTGAGAAATAATACTTCTCGTAATCTCATATACGCCCAATGAGTGTGAAAACCGGCTATGCTCCGCTCCATGAAACGTAAGATACGACGTTCCTAACTGCCGTATTCGCCGTAAACGTTGGAACTCCGGCGTGTTGATCAACCGCCATATCACAGTATCCTGAACATGGATGTAATTATGTACCGGGTCTTTAAAAACTTTTTCTTCACTGAGTGGCTGGTGCAAGATATCAGCTCCTTTAATATTCGGAATAATGGATTAAAATACAATAAAATCCTAAATGGTTTCCCTCATTCGACATTCTTTGTCGTAATATGTCGAATTATAGTTTTTCGACATTTCCAAATCGACAAACTGAATAAATCATCAATAAGATAAGGCAATACACACAAGTAAAGCTCTTTAATCTAAATACTTTTGCATAATCAGACTGTTACTACATTTTTAAGGTTGACTGTTTTGGGAATCGTTGGTATAGTAAATATCAGAAAAGAGAAAATTTTGTCGAATCATGACACTTATATTATTTTAAACGGCGAGAGGAGCCTGATTTATTATGATGAAATCCACTGGTATTGTAAGAAAAGTTGACGAGCTCGGACGTGTTGTTATTCCAATCGAATTGCGCCGTACCCTGGGAATCGGAGAGAAAGACGCTTTGGAAATTTATGTTGATGGCGAACGCATCATGCTTAAAAAATACGAGCCAGCTTGTATCTTCTGCGGCAATGCTGAGAACGTAATTTACTTCAAAGGAAAAATTGTTTGCCAAGATTGCATTTCTGAAATCCCAACACCTGTGACAAACTGAGAATTTTAGTATATAATAGACTTATCAGATATTGTTAATTCTAACCTTTTTCATATATACTCCTTGTTGCCTTCCACGGTTTGAACCCAACCGTTGGAAGGCCCTTTTTTGTTTAGGCAGATATTCATAAGAGTGCGTTGTAAACATCTCTCTTGGAGATTGAACGATCTGTGGCTGTACGCTTCATTGCATCCTTGCGTGTGAGTCCCTCTGCCTCATAATGTGCGACGTGGGACTGCAAAGATAAAGACTGCCACCATGCCTGACGTTCCTGTTCCTCTTCCTCTTCGTCTTTCCCTTCAACCACCAGACAATATTCACCAATCGGCGGATTCTCCTCTAGTTTAGCAAGGCATTGCTCCACGGTTCCCCGCACCCATTCCTCATGCAGCTTGGTCAGCTCACGCGCAAGCACCACTTTGCGTGAACCTAATGTTTCCTTCAACACCATCAATGTCTTCACAATACGATGAGGCGATTCATAAAAAATAATTGTGCCGTGAGATACCTGAAACGATAGCAACAGCTTCTCTAAGTCCTTTTTCTCCCGTGGTGGAAAGCCAGCGAAGGTGAACCTTTCTGTACCCAGTCCTGAGGCAATTAAAGCCGATAGTGCCGCATTTGCTCCTGGGATAGGAATGACGCTAATTTCCGCTTCCAGTGCCAGTTTGACCAGATCCGAACCAGGGTCAGAAATGGCCGGTAGACCTGCATCGCTAACCAGTGCCAAATTTTTTCCTTCTATTATATATCGTATCAGTTCAGGCCCACTGGCAGCCTTATTATGTTCATGATAACTGAAGAGCATATCCGGTGTAATTTCGAAATGAGTGAGCAGTTTACGTGTCTGCCGTGTATCTTCAGCAGCGATAATACTACATGATTTTAAGGTGTTAATCGCCCTAAAGGTCATATCGTCCAGATTTCCAATAGGTGTCGCAACAAGATACAACTTTCCCCGTTCTTCTTCGCTGGTACTAAAGCTTTTTTGTACAGCTGCTTTCACACAGAATCCCCCTTGCTTACTTCTCCATAGATATCTCTTATTTCCTGAGTATAATTCCCATTTTCCTGATATACAATGAGCGGAGGCAACAAACGAACCTCCGGTTTACCGTCACGTAATGCTTCAACTAGTACCATATTGGCTTCCATATGAACTCTTGGGTGAACAAAACGTATTCGTTTGGGTTCCAAACTATGTTTACGCATCAAGGTTATAATCTCACCCAGCCGCTGTGGGCGATGAACCATAGATACCTTTCCCCCATTACGGACAAGCCGGGTGGATGCCTGAATGACTTCTTCGAGTGTGCAGTTCACTTCGTGACGGGCAATTGCCTGGTGAGGATTCAGCTTGATATCGCTACCATTTAGCGGCATATAGGGGGGATTCACGGTAATCGCATCATAAACACCATGTCCCGTGATGTGAACCAGCTCACGTAGGTCCCCTTCCCGAATCTGAATTGCTGCTTCTAATCCATTCAAGCTGACACTACGTCTAGCCATATCTGCCAAACGTGGTTGAATCTCAATTCCTTCAATAGACGCTTTTGTTCGTGTCGTTAGCAACAGCGGGACAACCCCATTGCCAGTACACAAATCCAGAATCTTCCCGCGCTGCGGAATACCGGCAAAACGTGCCAGCAAGACCGCGTCCATCGAGAAGCTGAATACTTCATCACTTTGGATAATGCGCAAATTATGTGAAAGCAGATCATCAATTCGTTCCGACTTCTTTTCATTTTCGTACATAGTGCTCTCCCATCTTTTATAACCAAAATCGCTTTTCACTCATACTTCCTTACAAAAAAGCCGTAGGCATCTTGCTCCTACGGCTTGTTTTTATTTATTCAAAAATGACAGACAGAAGAGGCAATCGCCTTCCGTTCGCAAATGTCCGTAATACACGTTGCATATATGAAATCCTTCATGATACAGCCTCGCTAGATTGTCGTAGCCTTCGCCCACGACCTCACCCGTTTGCCCTTCATCCTTAATGACGATCGGAGGAGGAAGCTTCGGCTTGTTTGCCGTCTTTTCTTCTCCAGAGGTTTCACGTTTGAGCATCTTGCGCACCTGTTCGTTTTCAATCGTTAGTCGTTGATTTTCCTCCAGCAGCTCTTTTACTGCCAGTTTCAATTCACCCAGATCGCTATGCAACTGTCCCATTTGGGTTTCCATTTCGTGAATACGCGCAAAAACATTTAATTTATCCAAGTTTCCACCCCGAAGCAACCTAATGGTTTACTTGACGACTACATCGTCCATTGGAAGTTCCTTGACCTTACTGATCTCAAATAGTTGAACATGCACCGTGCGATGACCTGCATTCACACCTACGACTTTACCTTCTCCCAAAGAGGTGATAACCATCTTACCCACCTGAGGTAGCTCTTCTCGCATGCTTTCGTAGTTATCATGTTCAAACTTGAGACAGCACATCAATCTCCCGCACAACCCGGAAATCTTCGTCGGATTCAGCGACAAACTCTGATCCTTCGCCATCTTAATAGATACCGGCTCAAAATCCCCCAGCCATGAGGAGCAACACAGAATACGTCCACAAGGTCCGATTCCGCCAAGCATTTTAGCCTCATCCCGTACGCCGATCTGCCGCAGCTCGATCCGTGTACGAAAAATACTGGCCAAGTCCTTTACAAGCTCTCGAAAATCCACCCGACCCTCTGCCGTAAAATAAAAAATGATCTTATTTCGGTCAAATGTAAATTCTACATCTACCAGCTTCATTTTAAGGCCATGGTCTTTAATTTTATTTAAACACGTGCCGAATGCATCCTTGGCCGCCAATTTATTCTCTTCTACAACAAGAGCGTCATCATCCCCAGCAATACGAATGACTTTTTTTAAGGGCAGGACAACATCCGAATCATTTACCTCTTTTTTGCCCACTACAACCTTGCCATATTCAATACCGCGCGCGGTCTCTACAATGACGCAGTTTTCTTTCTCCACTGGAAGATCCAACGGATCAAAATAATAAGTCTTGCCCGCCTTCTTGAAACGGACACCCACTACACTATACAAAAATTAACCCCCTTGTATGCCACTAAACCTCATTTGAAGCCGACATTGTACGAATGGCCGCAATTGAAGTCTCACTGTCGCACAAACCGGGAACCTGGCGTCGCGGATTGTGCAGAGTGGAACAAGCGCGCCTTCCTGTTAGCCGGTGATAGAACCGCTTGTATCGGACAACCCAATCAGAAGCTGCTCCACGCATAATTGCCCGTTGACGTGAAAACGGAGCTTCTTCCTGCAATTCGCGGCCAAATCCATATAAGAGACCCATTGTTCCGTGCTGCGGGTGATTGCCAATTTGGAGACGGACTCCAAATGATCTATGAAAACAATGCTTTCGTGCCTTCCGTAACGGAAATGAAGCATATCCTTAAACCACAAATGAAACAGATGAAACAGAATATCCAGGTGTTCAGAAAGTCCAGTTTTAAAAATCTTCTGTTGAGCCAGAATAATAGACGAGCTCCCCCGACTCATGGACTCCTTCACTAATTGTAACACTACGTTTCTAATTTCTGCAAACCAATTCTGCTGGAGAATTTCTCTACATGATTCCAGTCCTGAAGCAATATGAACGACCGACCGGACAAGCCCTGCCGTATAGCCTTCCCCAATTAATGCCTGCATCATCACCTCCGGCTGTAAAGCGTGGAAAGGAACCTGCTGCGTCCGTGATTGAATCGTAGGCAGCAACGCCTGTCCATTTTCAGAAATGAGTATGCCGACCACTGGAATCTGGGGCTCCTCCAGAAATTTAAGTAGGCTATTAGCAGCTTGCACTGTCATGGTATCCGCCTGCCGAATGATATATACCTTCGGATTGGAGCTTTCAGATTTGTAAGAAAATATACGTTGAAGCCCACGAATCTGATCAATTTTAATCGTAGCTCCATCCGGCTCTACAATATGCAAATCTGGATGATTCCCGTGCTCTACCTTGCGGCATGACAAACACTCCCCGCATGCATCATCCGTCTGTCGCTCACAAAATAAAGCCTTAGCAAAGATCTGCGCCATGTTCATCTGCCCGCTTCCCGGCGGCCCGCTAAAAACATAGGCATGGTTGACCGTATGATTCCGTAGTGCACTTTGCAGCATTTTTTTGGCTACATCCTGGCCCATTATATGTTGAAAAGACATATTTCCTCACTTTCTCCACTGAAAACAACTGTGATCCATCGGCAAATCGTTGTTCTTCCAGGCATGTACATAGTCAAAAATAATCTGCCAGCATGATCAGCAAGCAGATTATTTCTTCGTGGCAACAGCCCGTCTGTATTCATTTATAACATAAGTCTGCATTAAAACGAGAGATTAATTAGCAATCCTCTGATCTCACCGACCCCTTGCAAAAGCTCAATCTTGCCTTGCTCGGTTTCGAGCAGCTCATCCGCCATTTTGAGCAACAGCTCATCCACTTCATCTATCAGCTTATAACGTTTGCTGCGTCCCCGGCGATCCCAGCCCTTTGTGTCCTTCATGGACACGCCTCGTCGAACGGTATCTTCCAAAAACCGTTTAACCAGCATCTTATAGGCCTTCAGCTCACGAATCGTCATTGAACGTGCAAGACGATCTCCCTGCATTTGTATTTCCTTAAAGCGCCGATTCAATTCCTCCTGCGAAGCTTGCTCCCCATTTTGCTGCATAACGTCGGAGAAGCTCTTGGGCTGAATTGGTTTTGCACTCATTTCATTTGTAGACAATGTACTTTGTAAAGGGCGATAGCCCGGATTTATTTTCATATAAACCTGCTTTCTCCCCGGATGCTTCCACTTTCCCCCTTCATGAACAGTTCAACCTAGAACTCAGGGTTTCTTCGGCTTTCCGGGGACTGCGCTGTAGCGCTGCCGTTTTAGTGGATCTGCCCTCACTCTCATCATGTGAGAAGATACAGGCGATTTCCCTATCATATCGGCAGAATAGGCCCTATTGTGTAGATTCAGAAATGCTCGAAACGGTCTACAGGCATCACGAATACCGTCGCTCCACCCACCTGGACTTCAACAGGCAACGGTAAATAGGAATCCGTCGTCCCGCTCATAGGGGTAACGGGTGTGACCAGCTGTTCACGAACCTTGCAACTGCTGCGAATGACGTTCATTAATGAGTCCACCTGATTGTCATCAACACCGATCATAAATGTCGTATTACCAGCACGCAGAAATCCTCCAGTGCTCGCCAATTTAGTAGCACGGAAATTAGCTTTCACCAGTCCGCTGGATAATCTATTACTGTCCTTATCCTGTACAATCGCAATAATCAGCTTCATCCTGTATTCCTCCTTCAAGTCATATTAGAGACAACCTTGTCCCTAGCTCAATTTTACCGTATATCCTTCGACAATTATATGCTAAAATTCTGAACAAACCGCTTTTTCAGCAAATCCTTCAATACTTTCTCCACCTGCTCTGGCGCCGGAGATGCATCAACAATTGTAATTCGCTCCGGAAATTTGCGAGCCAACTCCAAATATGCCTCTCGCACCTTATGGTGAAACGATATACTCTCCATGTCGAGGCGGTCCATTTCTGCTCCTCGTGACGCATTAATTCTTGCCAATCCCAATTCGGGCTCAATATCCAGATAAAATGTGGCATCCGGCTCCCAATCATCCACCGCAAAGCGATTAATTGAAGCCACCTCTTCAATTCCGATCCCTCTTGCAAATCCTTGATAGACCAAGCTACTATCCACAAAACGATCACATAATACGATAGCTCCCTGTTCAATAGCCGGCTTTACCTTCTCCACCAAATGCTGACGCCGCGCCGCCGCGTATAAAAGTGCCTCTGTTCGAGCATCCATACTGGTATGAGCAGGGTCCAAAATGATAGAACGAATCTTTTCGGAAATTTCGATGCCACCCGGCTCCCTCGTCGTGATGACTGGATAGCCTTCTTCCTCCATAAACTTCGCCAGCCGTTGAATCATAGTTGTTTTACCGGAGCCGTCTCCCCCCTCCAGTGTGATAAAAATGCCTTTCCGATTCATGTTATTCCCTGCTTTCCTGCCTGAAAAATAAAAGTCACCCATAGGCTACGTATGCTTCTTTTATTCAGTCTTCTGTATTTGTTAAGTCTCTAGTATCTAATCTTTATTGTAAACGGAATACCCGAATTGTAAGCATACTTTCATCTGCTACCCCGTGCCACTTGGCTCCCAGCTCACGTAGACGACTCATCCGCAATGCAATCGCTTCTGTAATCGTTTCTCCTGCATATAGCAGTGGAATACCTGGAGGATACGGGATAATCATTTCAGCCGCTACCCTGCCAGCGGATTCGTCTACAGGCACGGTCTCCATCTGATCCGGGCTAATCGGTCGAAGCCCAAACGGCACCGGACTAGAGTATCCCTTCATTCTATCATTGTTCCACGTGGAAAAATCTAATTCGAATCTTTGCTGCTCTTTTTCCGTTGACCCCGGCTCACCAGCCGTCTCCTTAAATCTTATATCATTATCTATATGCACAAGAGCCTGCAACAGGTGACTCGCATCCTTAGCCGTAGAGCCTAACGTAAACAATAAAACAACATGTTTTTCGTCGCTCATCTCTGGAACACATCCGTAAGTCTCCAACTCATGCTTGAGTCCAAACCCATCCAGTATACCCCATGTATCATACAGCACCAATTTAAAAGGATCCTGGGTTGAATATTCGCTTATTCCCTCATCAGCCCTTTCTAGGACCTCAGAGATTCCCCTGTGAGCGTATTCTCCCTCTAGTGCCTGCTGTGTAGGTTCTAGCAAGCGAAAGCGTGGGAGCTGCTCCAGGCCCTTTCTAAAAGCATCTGCCGCCGCTAAGCCCACTGTAAAAGCATCTGTTCCATACGCCTCTATATACCATCTTGCCAAATCCAGTGAAGCCATTAACGGATAAGAAGGGCTAGAGCTTTGCACCATCGCCAAACGCTGACGAAGCAGTTCCCGATGGATTCTCTCTCCCTGCACATGTAACATGGCCCCCATGGTCATGGCTGGAAGCATTTTATGTGTCGACTGGACGACTACATCAGCCCCGCAGGATAGCGCAGAGGCTGGCAAACGAGGATGCAACCCATAATGGGCACCGTGTGCCTCATCTACCAATAGTGGTACATGGGCTGCATGACAAGCCTTAGCCGTTGCCGTCAGGTCATGCCCCATCCCATAGTAATTAGGTAGTGTAAGTAACACCCCTTTAGCCGAAGGATAGGCCTTCAGTGCAGCTTTTATTGTATCCGTCGTTGGGGCAACCGCCAGCCCGCTTCGTGTATCTATTTCCGGATCTAGGAATACCGCATTAGCCCCTGACAGCATGAGACCGTTAAGGACAGATTTGTGTACATTTCTCTGTACCAGCAGTAGATCTCCCGGCTCCGTACATACAGTTAAAATCATAGCCAAATTACCGACCGTGCTTCCTCCAATTAGCCAAAAGCTCTCTTCAGCACCAAAGCACTTTGCAGCCAGCTCTTGCCCTTCACGAATCACATCTTCTGGGTGATGCAAATCATCCAGTCCAGTAATTTCTGTCGCATCAATAGACATCACTTCTTGCAACAGAGCTGCAATATTTTCATGCTCATATACTTGTCCATTTTTATGACCGGGTACATGGAAAGAAGCATTGCCCTGAGTCCGGTAACGTATTAGAGCTTCCATTAATGGTGCATGTACCGCCTTTTTCCCCATCATTCTGCAATCCTTCCAAACAAAGCTTTATATCTACCTTATTTTATCGTAAAATCAAGCGGAATCCTACTTTTACTCACAGAAAAAAAGGCCCGTATCGACAGACCTTGGAATGCCAATCCTTCAAAGACTAATTAGCAAAGGATATTATGCATTTTTCTGTACCCAAATTTGCTTTAGTTGATCAATAAAAAAATGATATTTGGCATCAGTTGCATCCGTGTGCACCATTTCAGCTTCACACGTATCACAGATAAACTCGGAAACGATAAAAATGCCTTCATGCTTGTGCTGCCCGCATATAATACAGCGGTGGCCGCCTTGATCATGCATATCCATCCCACCTTGTTTCTTTTACTATTAGTATGGGGCACTTTCTACTATTTTAAACCTTTTCATAGCCCAGTTCGACGATATACTCTATATATATTCCATCTGGGCCATTATGGTGTTTGTACCCCGTATGTTTAAAAAACAGCCGTCTATGCCGATATAATAAGAAAAGCTCTTATGTTATGGGTACCCTTTCATCGGAGCCCTTGAACACTTCATCAGTGATAGCTTTTCCAGTAATTATAGAGTAGGCTAGCTAACACCGGATGTCGATCATTCTGTACTTCTACAAAAACGATTAAATGCTTATTTAAAGCGGCATGAGCGAAGTACCGTCCCTTTTTCCGGCTGTGGACGGGAAGCCACTTGTGATGCAGTAGATTAATGAAAGGACTGTTCGCATGACAGAGGAAACCGGAACCAAAGCTACCTACTATCACTACAAGCTCATTAAAAAAATCAGTATACCGCGTCAACTAATATGGAGTCATATCACACTGCCTGTTATTATGCTTCTCTTTCTGCTTCTTGCCTTTTCCTGGACTAGCGTGTTTTTGTTTGCTCTTGCCTTTTTCCTAACCTTATGGGTACACTTCGTAATCTCACGATCTGTCCTATACATCGGTGGCGGAACATCCTTCCGCAAACGCTGGGCATTCCACCGTAAATTACCTTGGCTAGGCTATATGACAGACCAGTACATAGGCTATAGCATCTTTCGTCGTGTGCACATACATACCCTCTGGATCGGTATCTGCTTATCAGCCGTATTCATTCTCTGGTCTCCACCAGCCTTTACTGTATCCTTACTCTTCTGGCATCTTTGGCTTATTGCACCGCGTCTATACATCCTCAGTCGGCTTACCGGCGAGAGAAAAGATGGCATGTTAAAGTTCACCGATGAAGATGCCTCATATTATCAACAGTAAATTTAACCACTCATTATCCGTACAGATAGAAAACTCAGGTCTGAACTAACCTATCAACGATCTAGACTGAAGCAATAAAAAAGGAGCAACCTCAAACGGTTACTCCTTTTTTGTGGATTAACAATTAAAATCGCTTTATTCTCTTATCAAGTAAACTTTTCCTCATCGTTATCCTCGTTATTCATGTAGGGCATTTGATCAACATGCAAATATATAAAAGGAAGCCACTCCCTACTCAACGGCAGTTCTGAGTGCTTCCCCATATCCGATCTCTTCATTCATCATGATACACAGCATACAATATGCTGAGTTTACTATAAATATGATCTACAATAAATCCTATGCTACTTACTCGGTTGAAAACCGTGTCCCTAATTAAGATCCACGCTTTTGCTCTTCACAACAGCCTTTCTGTCTTTTGGAACCAATACAGTAAAAGAACCATCATGCACAGACAAATGCACCATATGCTTATTTTTCTGAAACACCTTCTGATTCGAGGTGGATAAATTCGGTTCCTCAGTCCAGCCCCAAGCTGCAATCTCTTCTAAATAAGGAGCAGGTAGACTATCACTTTCCTTCAACGCTGGCAGTGCATAGCGAACATAGTCCATGTCCGAATTACTGCTGGCCCGATCGGTTTTACTAGCTTCTTTAGGAACCGGAAACGTCTTCTCGTTAGCAGCACCCTCAAACGATGTCCAAGAAGGCTCCTCTTCCACGCACCCGGTAAGAATCGCGACAGCGACACTGAATAGCACCAATAGAGCAAGCCATTTATTTCGCCGCATGATCTTCCCTCCTTACCAGCCTGATTGACTATACAAAATCCTATGATGGAGTTTGCATAATTCTGCAATAATGCAGCGTGTGTGTATGGGATTCAATACCTATATTATACAGGGTTTACTCCTACATTCCGTAACAAAAATGTTACCTTCCTTTTGTAAGGATATTTCTAAAATATACGTATATGCAAAAAAAATCATAATCTCAACGAGATTATGATTCTCTTTACTTGTTGCTTGGCGACGTCCTACTCTCCCAGGACCCTGCGGTCCAAGTACCATCGGCGCTGGAGGGCTTAACGGTCGTGTTCGGGATGGGTACGTGTGGAACCCCTCCGCTATCGCCACCAAACATGAATTTACATCGTAAATTCTACATTCAAGGTTACACCCTGAAAACTGGATCCGAAACTCATTGCGTCTTATCTTAGGATAAGCCCTCGACCGATTAGTATTGGTCAGCTCCATGCATTACTGCACTTCCACCCCCAACCTATCTACCTCGTCGTCTTCAAGGGGTCTTACATACTGGGAAATCTCATCTTGAGGGGGGCTTCACGCTTAGATGCTTTCAGCGCTTATCCCTTCCGTACATAGCTACCCAGCGGTGCTCCTGGCGGAACAACTGGTACACCAGCGGTACGTCCATCCCGGTCCTCTCGTACTAAGGACAGCTCCTCTCAAATTTCCTACGCCCACGACAGATAGGGACCGAACTGTCTCACGACGTTCTGAACCCAGCTCGCGTACCGCTTTAATGGGCGAACAGCCCAACCCTTGGGACCTACTTCAGCCCCAGGATGCGATGAGCCGACATCGAGGTGCCAAACCTCCCCGTCGATGTGGACTCTTGGGGGAGATAAGCCTGTTATCCCCAGGGTAGCTTTTATCCGTTGAGCGATGGCCCTTCCATGCGGTACCACCGGATCACTAAGCCCGACTTTCGTCCCTGCTCGACTTGTAGGTCTCGCAGTCAAGCTCCCTTCTGCCTTTGCACTCTTCGAATGATTTCCAACCATTCTGAGGGAACCTTGGGGCGCCTCCGTTACTCTTTAGGAGGCGACCGCCCCAGTCAAACTGCCCACCTGACACTGTCCTCG
>NZ_JANAVN010000020.1:0-124280 GCF_024213565.1 Paenibacillus sp. Lou8.1 | reverse complement strand
TACAACCAGTGTCGACCACAACGAAAGTTAAATAAGCTGCCTCCGAAAGAGTATCGGAAGCAGCTTATAGCCTAGGGGCTTTTTTCAGTGTCTATAAAATGGGGTCTTGACCACCATGAGGGAAGCACTGGAAGGGCTTTTGTTATATCTACTTGTCTATACAGTGAGCGTGCTTATTTATACCCGTTGCACGGTAAATTCGAATTCCAGCTTTTGATCGGCTGCGATTTGGTATTGTTCATGTACGGGAGCTCCCCAGCTGTCGTCGCCGCCTACACCCATTTGCTTTCCAGCTACGGTGACAACGGTGTAATACACGTTGGGCAGCTCATACAGATGGTAGGCACTTTCCAGCTCAAACGCTGTATACGGTGAAATATTGCATTCCACCGGTGCGGTAGCAGGTGCAGTAATGCGTATACCTTGCTGAGAATCGTCGGTAATATCGACACGGCGCACGCCTGTACGGTTGCCGGATTCCTGCGGTACGACATACCCGGATACGTTATCCGCAGCTTCGTTGTGGAATACGCCTAGTCTCGCGCCAAAGGCACGGTCGATGTAATTCTCTTCCGGTCCCATCGCATACCAGTTCAGATGGCGATAGTCCGCCGGAACCTTGAATGAAAGGGCAAAGATCGGCAGGTTAGGCAATCCTGAGACGCCTTCATAAGTCGATTTTACGTTCAGGCTACCGTCGGCGAAGACGGTGTAGGCTACCGTTACCTGTACGTCTGCATGGATGCTCAGCGTGTAGCGGAATGTAACGGTTACACGGTCTGTCTGCTCTTCCGTGACCTCGATGCCCACACATTTACGTGTCAGACTTGCAGCGAACCAGCCACCGGCTTCAAAGCCTAGTGCGGTTCCCCGATCATTGTCTGTGGTCGCCCGCCAGAACAATGGGGCAGGAGGCATGGCGATCATCTCACGTCCGGCGTAGCGAAGTGAAGTCAGGCTGCCTGCTCCTTTGGAGAACATGATGGTGAAATCCGTACCGTGAACGCCAATATTTACATCGCCATGCACCACTCGTAGGGCTCCACCTATTGAAGCTTTCAGCGGCTTTGGATCTTCCACAATGAAAATATGTTGTCCGAAGGCCACTTCGTGTCCAGCCTCAGCCCAGAGCGTCGCTTCCTTCAAAACCAGAGCGGTGTGAATAACGTACTCACCAGGCTTTCCATCCGTATTAGGGAATGTCAGTGGAATATAGGCTTCGGTCTGAGCCGCTACATCTACATGAATGGCATTACGTGCGATTTCTTGGCCTTCATGCAGCAGGCTATATACTAACTCATAGTCGCCTGTTCCCTCGAACAGGTTTTCATTGCGCAGGGTTACACCGCTGCGATCCGGGGTGAGCTTCAGATTTTGATACAGGAATTTGACCTCCTGCATCTTCGGCGAAACCTTCCGGTCTGCATAGACAATTCCGTCCGTACAGAAGCCATAGTCTGTAGCACGGTCGTCAAAGTCGCCGCCGATCGCGAGGTACTCGTGTCCGTAGCGATCTTTTTTCATAACAGCCTGATCAATATAATCCCAAATAAAACCGCCCTGATACAGCTCGTATTTGTTCTCCAGCTCTGTATACTTGTGCATGCCACCTACGGAATTACCCATCGCATGCATGTATTCGCAACTGATATACGGCTTTTGCGGATTGTCGTTTAGATATTGCTCGATATCTGCGGGCTTGGCGTACATCCGGCTCTCCATATCGCTGGTATCATCGTACGTACGGTTGTGAAACACGCCTTCGTAGTGCACCAAACGGCTCGGGTCGGTGGCTCGGAAATAGTTGGCGACATTGCGCAGCACTTCACCTGCATACGACTCATTGCCGCAGGACCAGATTAGAATGGACGCATGGTTTTTGTCCCGTTCCAGCATGGAAATGGCGCGATCCATGACGATATCTTGCCACTCAGGCAGATTGGCGGGAATATTCCACGATGGCTCGACGGCACCGAGTTTTTGCCAGGAACCGTGTGTTTCCAAGTTCATTTCATCAATTACATAGACCCCGTACTCATCGCATAGCTCATACCAAAGAGTCTGATTTGGATAATGAGAGGTGCGAACAGCGTTCATATTGTTCTGCTTGAGCGTCCGGATATCCCACAGCATATCTTCACGAGAAATCGCACGTCCGGTGCGAGCGTTAAATTCATGGCGGTTCACACCTTTAAAGACGATGCGTTTGCCGTTCAAATGCATGACCTTGTTGATCAGCTCAAATTTACGGAAGCCAATTTTTTGTGGAATGACTTCCACGAGCGATCCACTGGCATTATAAATTTGTATGAACAACGTGTATAAATAAGGTTTTTCTGCGCTCCAGCGCTGTACTTGCTCCAAGGTTGCTGACAGCGAAGCTTTGCCATCAGTAAAGTCAGCTTTTAAAGAAGCTACAACATGGCCGGCGGCATCTTTCACGTCGACAGTTGCATAGGCCGTTGCCGGCTTTTCCAAGGTCAATTTCAGCTCCAGAAGGCCCTGCGTGTAGGAAGCATCCAGATCCGCCTTGGCATGCAGGTCACGTACGTGAACCGTAGGGATGGTATAGAGATATACATCTCTGAAAATACCGGAAAAACGCCAAAAGTCCTGATCCTCCAGCCACGCTCCCGTACTTCTTTGATATACCTCAACCGCGAGCTTGTTTTCGCCTGCTTGCAGGAACGGTGTCAGTTCGAAATCAGACGGTGTAAAGCTGTCCTCGCTGTAACCGACAAATTGTCCGTTCAACCATACATAGAAAGCCGACTCGACGCCTTGGAAAGAAATGAACACAGGCTGCGCGTCGGAAGCCATATTTTCCGGCAAAACAAAGCTTTTGATATAGCTTCCGACCGGGTTGTGATCCTCCGGAATATGGGGTGGGCGAACGTCCGAATGTCCGTCCCACGGATACATCGTATTGACGTACTGCATTTGGCCAAAGCCTTGCGTCTGAATGTGACCCGGCACCTGAATATCGCTCCAGCCGCCGTACTCAAAGCCTGGGGTATAGAACTCTACCGGACGGCTGGCTGGATTCGTTGCATAGTTAAACTTCCAGCTCCCATTCAGGCTATGACGCCAAGCCATATCAGCTTGCTGCTCCGCTTCCTGAAGCGTAGCGTAATATTTGTGATCGGAATAGGCGGGCAGCCGATGCACAGCAAATTTGGTTACGTCGGTCAGCCAGTCCAGACTAGGGGTATGGATGGTCAAGGCGAACACTCCTTATTTTTAAAATGAAATGAAGATTGTACACAGAAGTCTGTTATTTAACCGAACCCACCATGCCCGCTACAAAGTGTTTCTGCATCAGGAAGAATACCAGTGCAGTCGGCAGTGTGGACAGAACAATGGCGATCATGATGACACCGTAATCCGGTGCATAGCTGGAGCCAAGGTTCGAGATCAACAGCGGAATCGTTTGATTCTCCGGCGTTTGCAGCACAATCAGAGGCCAGAGGTAGTTGTTCCAGCTGGACATGAATGTGATGATCGCGGCAGCGGCATAGGTTGTTTTCATCGTAGGCATATACACCCGGAAGAACAGACCCAGCTCGGATAATCCATCCATACGACCTGCTTCCAGTAGATCCTTTGGAAACATCTTGGTGCTTTGGCGGAAAAAGAAGATCAGGAACGCCGTAGTTACGGTCGGAATGACGACGGAAGAGAGTGTATCAATACCGATCCATGGTATGACATTAGAAATACTGCCGAACATCCGGTAGAGCGGGATCATGATCGCCGCAAACGGAATCATCATAGACATCAGCAGGATATTGAAGACAACGTCTTTTGCTTTACTTCTGTAAATTTCAAAGCCATAACCGGCCAGTGATGCGATCAGCATAGCCAGCAGCGTAGTTGAGATAGAGACTTTTGCAGAGTTACTTAGTGCGGTAACGATGTCTACTTTTTCGAGCAGATTGTGCATGTTATCCATCAGATGGGAGCCAGGCAGAAGCTTGCCTTTGGTCACATCGACTGACAGGTTCGTGGAGCTGGATAGCATCCAGAGGAACGGGAAAATCGAAACGAACGACACAATGATCAGAAAGGCGTACGTAAATGCTCTTTTTGTTTTCATCATTTTTTCTCACCTGCCACTTTGAACTGGATAATCGACAAGATAATGATCATAATGACGATGGAATAAGATACGGTCGCCGCATAACCAAAGTCGGATGAATATTTGAAGGACAAATTGTAAATATATTGCGAAATTGAAGATGTCGCGTTCCCTGGCCCACCCTTGGTAATATTCATAATTTCATCGAAGAGTTGGAGTGTACCAATCGTTGATGTAATCGAAGTGAACAGGATAATCGGCTTAAGCAGTGGAACCGTAATGCTGAAAAACTGTCGGATCGGAGAAGCTCCGTCAATACGGGCCGCTTCGTAGATGGAATTGTCAATGTTCTGAAGACCGGACAGGTAAAAGATCATATTATAACCAGTCCAGCGCCATGTGATCGCGATAATAATCGTAACCTTGGCCCAGAAAGGATCTGTAATCCATTGGATGGGCGTGCCAATCACGTGCAGATTCAGCAATAAGGAGTTTACCAGACCGTCGGACGAGAACAGGTACTTGAAGACAACCGAGTATGCTACAAGGGATGTGATACACGGCAAGAAGATAGCTGTGCGGAAAAAGCCCTTGAATTTCAGGTTTTTATCATTCAACAATACCGAAATGAACAGAGCCAGAATGACCATCAAAGGTACTTGGAAAATCAAATAGATAAACGTATTCTTCACGGCGGTTATAAACATTTTATCGGTGAACAATCGCTTGTAGTTATCAATGCCATTAAAGCTCAGATTAGACCCTGTACCTGTCTTAAAGGACAAGATAAGCGCCTGAATCATCGGATAGAAATAAAAAGCGGCAATCATGATCACTGCGATGGATATGAACAACCATCCTGTCATACCTGCTTTGAGACGTGTTGTAGTTATTTTGGGCGCGGCTGTCTTCATACCATGTCAACTCCCTGTGCAGCAATAAAACCTTGAACTCGCAAGCCCAAGGTTTTAAGTGCTTATCGTTTTATTGTTTAGCCTTGGCTAGATGGACTGTCTTATTTAAGCTGTGCTTCCGCCTGTCCTTGAGCATCTTTCAGAACTGCGTCTACATCTTTTCCGTTCAGATAGTTTTGAATTTCAACGGTCATGATATCCTCAATGGCATACGTGTGCAGGCCATAATTGACTTTTGGAACTTGTTTAGTCCATTCTGCAAATTTCTTGTATACTTTGTCGCCACCGAAGTACGGATCTTCTACGTCATAAGCTTTACCACTGGAAGCTGCGTTCAATGAACCAACAATTCCAATTTTGCTCAGCATATCTTGATACAGCTCTGGATCTGTTCCGAATGTCTCTTTCAGGAAATCAGCAGCGGTATCTTGACCGTCCGAGTTAAGAACATACCAGGAGCTGCCGCCGAGGCTGGAAGCATTCACGGATTCAGGTATATTTTTCAGCTTAGGGAAAGGAACAACGGCCCATTTACCCGATTGCGAAGCTTCTGCTTTGATCGAAGGTGTAATCCAGTTACCTGTAGGTACGGAAGCAACTGCACCGCTGTTGAATGCGGCCAGGAACTGACTCCAGTCGGCATTCATTTTAACAATGTTAGCGTCGAACAAGGATTTGTACGTCAAGAGCGCTTCTTTCATAGCTGGATTACCAGCCAGGTTTGGTGTTTTACCGTCTTCTTTCAGGTACCATGAACCTGCGGCTTGGATCATACCACGGATCAGACCGAGGTCATTCGGATCTTGAGTCAGCATTTCTTTGCCTGTTTTTTGTTTTACGGCTTTACCAATTTCAATAAATTTGTCCCAATCAATATTGGTCAGGTCTGCTACTTTGTAGCCGGCTTGTTCCAAATAATCCGTTCTTACATACAGTCCCATAACACCGGAGTCGAAAGGAACACCGTATTGCTTGCCGTTGTAGCTAGTCGGTCCGATTTTATAATCAGCGAAGTCGGATGCTTTGATCGTGCTGCTCATATCATGGAAAGAATCGGGATAGGCTTGCAGGAAGTTCTGTGCCCGATAATCCTCGATCAGAACCACGTTCGGCAGTCCTTTGGTAGAACCAGAGTTAAGACCAGCATTCATTTTTTGTACGATATCGTTTTGAGCATATTCAACAATGTTTACGGTTACATCTGGATGTTTGGCAACGTAGCGATCTTTTGCCAGCTTCAGGGCTGCGATATTAAAGTTCGGGTCCCAAGCCCAGACGGTGATTTCTTTTTTGCCTGAATCTGTGGTAGTAGCTGCTTTCTCGGAATTGCTGGAGCACGCGGATAGCAAGATCAAGCTTGCAATCAGCAGAAGGAAAGTCATTTTTTTCATTTTGTTCAACCCCTACTCTTTTTTATATGTTGCTTGCTAGTTCTAAATCTCTTAAATGAAAGCGGTTACCTTATTTATAAATCTAGTGTACCATCCATACTTTGTCGGCGTTAGGAATATCTTTATACGGATTGGTGTTATTATTATGATTTATCAAAAAAGGCACCGCTTACATTTGTATTTTGTTTTGGTTTAGGTACTTTTTTTAGGTTGAACTAAAGTTGTTCACGAAGCGCCACTGCGCGGCCGGATGGTGCTTCCCATCGCTGTTGTATCCAGATTTCTTTATTCAAATTATATAAGGTTGAAATCTGGATACAAAGGCGACCGCTACGCTTGTACAGCACCATTCCGCCCACTCCGTTCTTGTTCCACCTTCTTTGTTTAGTTCAGCCTATATTTTTTATGGGGTAGGAGGGGCGGGTTTTACGATCAATGGCAGGGTCATTCTGACTTTGGTGCCCTCGCCTTTTTTACTGGAGATGGTCACGCCGTATTCTTCTCCATATAAAAGGGTAATGCGGTTGTGCACATTCTGGATGCCGATGCCTGTGAACAGTTGGCGCTTGCTCTTGGGATTCGGCAGTCCGTCCTGCGCCGTATGCCCGTCCAATTCCATACCGTCTCCATCATCGACCACCTCACAGATCAATGTATCCTCCGTTTTGGACACCAATATATAGATGTGGCCTACATTTTTTTCATTAAACGCATGGAAAAAAGAGTTCTCGATAAAAGGCTGAATGATGAGCTTGGGCACATGGTACTCCAGACAATCGGGTGATACAAAATAATTCACTTGTACCCGCTGCCCGTAGCGTACATGGTTAATGAACACATAATTTTGCATGTTGGCCATTTCCTGCTCGATGGTGATCGTTTCACTTACATTGCTGATTGTATTTTGCAGTAAGGAAATGAGTGCATTGATCGTCTCGGCGGCTGTTTCCTTGTTTCCTTTGAGCACCAGCATTTTGATCGAAGCCAGTGTATTGTACAGAAAGTGCGGATTGATCTGCCGTTGTAGTGCAGCAAGCTCTGCGTTCCGTTGACCCTTTTGCGTCTCTAAAAGCTTACGGATATAGTCATTTAGTTCATCCAGCATGTAGTTGTAAGCATGACTTAATTGTCTAACCTCATAGCTGCCCGTTACCGGGATATAATTATCAAAATTCTTCTCGCGTATGGTCGACATTTGCTTCACCAGTCGAGTCAGCGAACGAATCAGTCGACGGGATATCAGAAAAACGATCACCAAAGCAATCAGTACGATGGCAATGCAGATCCATACAACGGATTTAACGTCAATAATTTGCCCAATGGCGGCTTGTCTGTCAATCATGTTCACCAGATAAAAATCAAATGAAGGGATATAGTTGGAAAGGAGGATACTCTCCTTATTCATCACATCCGCATTAATGTAGTTAAGTCCCTGTTCATTGATTTTTGTGGCATAGCCTAGCAGCTCACTGGAGCGTTGTCCGATCAGATCCTGGCGATTGCTCGATACAATCAGTCCCGACTTGTCCAAAATAAGCACATCATTGCCGTTGCTCGTGAAATTGTTGTAGAAACGGCGGAATTCAGGCTCTCGGATAGCGATGTAGATCATGCCGTACAGGGTGCCGCTGGTCCGCTCCATAAATGGTTTGGAGGCGATGATATAGGGTGTTGGCTTTTGCGGGGTACTATTCATTTGTTGCTGCAACAATTCAGTATCCAATTGATACATAAGCTGTGCCGGTCGTGCTACACTTCGGGCTGTAATAGCACTGCTTTTAAGCTCTTCCGCAGTTACAGGCCAATAGGACGAGTCGGAGTAAAAGCTCCGGCCATTCAGACCTGTTACAGCGACACCGACATCATAGGCATCGACGTTCGATTTAATTTGCTTCATTTGCTGTGCCATTCCGAAGTAAATCCTCGCCGAGTTAATTGAGTCAGATTGACCGCCAGTCAGATAGTTCTTGACCGTTCCATTTTCCGAAGCATGGGTTACGGCATTCACGATAGAATCATTGAAGGATTCAAAGCTGGATTGAATCTGGCTGAGTACCTTGGCATTTGTAATACTGAATGTCTCAGCAAAAAGTCGTTCAGACATCCGAATCGTCACCAAAGAGGTCAGCAAGGACACCGCAGTGATGCTGACCACCATAACAATAAAGATTTTGAAGAACAGACCTTGATATTTGATCTTATGGATATATCTTTTCATATTCAATCTCTTTTCTACTGGCAGATGTGGCTTACTCTCTAATAGAGATGCTCCCGGCGGTACTGACTGGGCGAGTAACCCTTCACTTTTTTGAACACTTTGGTAAAATAGCTGGGGTCCGAATAGCCTACCGTGCTGCTAATATCCGAAATGGACATCGTCCCCGACCGTAGTAACTCCGCGGCTTTTTCAACCCTAATTTTGTTGAGATACTCGCTAAAACCTTCTGTATGGTGTGCCGTAAAATAACTGGACAAGTAGGAAGGGTTAAAGTGAAAATATTGCCCAAGTGTCGTCAAATTGAGCGTTTCAGCATGATGCTCCTCAATATACTCCAGCAGTTTTTTCATGCTTGCACTACTTCCTTGCTGTGTTTTAGCCATGATCTGTCTGTTCGCTTCCTCCAAAAAAGTCTCCAGAAGGCGCACGGCTTCATGTACATGAGGGGCATCATTAATTGTTTTGAAATAGGAATATTTCGCCGCATCCAGCTCCTTCATATCATACCCCTGATTCCCGAGCAAAATCGTAATGTTGAACACGATATTTCCGAGAAGCGATTTGAATTCAAAAGCGGTAGAGGTATAGTTACCGGACATGGCAGCTACATAGGATCTCAAATCCTGAAAAGCTGTATCAAAATGCTCACGCTTCATCTCTTCTGTAAACTGTTTTAAGTTGAACGAGCTGTTCACCTGTACAGGCGGAGGGAGTTCATCTTCTATTAGCAGCGCTGTTCCTGGAAAATAAAAGCGGTAACTCAGCAGTTTTGGCAGTTCATTCTGATAGACGTCACTAATCTGATTGAAGTCATCAAATAAATGGCTAACTGACCAGCCTGTCTGTGGATCGACCCGCTTTGTCTCCTGAGCAACTTCCCTAACCGCAGCCATCCAGGCGTCTACTTCCCGTGGATCAAGATTGGCTAAAAACATAGCCGCATAGACATCAGATGGCAGTTGTCGCAGTACGATGTACTCACAGGCAGAGGATACTCGATCCGTAAGCTTGGAAAATAGGTCCGAGGCAGAGATGGAGCGCCCTTTATCCTGCTGTGCCAGCTGTTCTATACCTATGAGCGCAAAACGGGCATAAGGAAATGCTTGCTTGAGCAGCTCGGCGTCATAGTCCATGCTATAACCGGAGATCAGCTTTTCGATCACATGATCTATCGTAATTTGACTATTCCCGGCATCTGCTTGATATTGAATGGATGGAATTTTGCGAGCGGTTCTCTGGAGCACCTGGAGCAGCTCATCCGTGTCTAGCTTGGGCTTTAAAATATAGTCAGCAACCCCTTGCTGAAAGGTGGATCGCACGTAATTAAACTCGCCGTAACTGCTAAGCACAATGACTTCGATATCTGGATAGTTCTGTCTGACTATGCGCGTCAGCTCCTCGCCATCCATGATCGGCATTACGATATCTGTAATGACTATATGAGGGCGCAAGGTTTCAATTAGCTCCAATGCTTCTTTACCGTTAGAAGCTTCACCTACAATTCGAAATCCATACTGTTCCCACGACAAGTGGTGTTTAATCCCTTGCCGTACCAATATCTCATCATCCACAATCAAAATGTTGCATAGCTCATTCATGGCAGCACTCTCCGTAATTATACCTATTCGAGGATTTTGCAAAAATCCTGATTCAAAAAAGACCTCCATCACGTGGACGTCATATCATCTGAGGCACATATTTGACAACGCTTCCAACTTAACTTAAATCTAAAGCATTTAATCTTTACATGCTAACATAAACCACACGGGGATTCCAAAAAAATTTAGTCCAAATGGCATATAAAACAACAAAAAAGGCAGCCGAGAAAATCTCGACAGCCTAAACAACCGGGATTACCTTATACAGTGCCCCATGTTCGATCTCCCGCCAAATATTTTTCAGTCAAAATAGACAGCAGTTGAATACCAACCTCATTGTGTCCTCCCTCAGGAAGGATCAGGTCAGCGTATTTCTTGGAAGGCTCAATAAATGCCTCATGCATCGGCTTAACGGTAGTCAAATAGTGATCGTGGATCGAATGGATGGTGCGGCCGCGTTCCTCAATATCGCGAAGAACCCGACGAAGAATGCGCACATCAGGGTCAGTATCCACAAATACTTTGATGTCAAGCAGGCTGCGGAGTTTTTCGTCTGACAGTACGTGCAGACCTTCCAACATAACGATGTGATTTGGCAGAAGCTCTACCGTCTCGTCCGTGGAGCGTGCATGAACCGTAAAGTCATACACTGGCGCTTGTGTCGCTTGTCCTTTTTTCAGACAGTGGAGATGCTCAATAAGCAATTCGTTGTCAAAGGCAAACGGATGATCATAATTGACCAAAGCACGTTCATCATAGCTCAGATGTGAATGGTCTTTATAATAGTTATCCTGAGATATGAAAGTCACTTTATTAGATCCCAGACGCTCAACGACGGCGCGTGCTACCGTCGATTTACCGGAACCTGTACCGCCGGCAATACCAATAATAAGCATGGCGTTTCACTTACCCTTCCCTAAATGTATCCCGATACAACTCAAGTATTGTAGCACAATGCACACTTTTTTTCATCACTGTTGAACTTTGTATTTCTTCCATTTCCGTATCTTGGCTCTGAATGTTTTAAACGGTGCCACCGAGTTGATGTGAATCCATCTTGCCATGGGCCATTTCGGATTAGTCCCTGTCCAGTCGTGAACGCCCTGAGTGAAGAGCTCTTCATGACTAAGTGTGTCGATCCAATCCAGCCACTTTTGCTCAGCCAACTTGAACATATCGCGTAATTCACGTAAAGATTGGTGGGAGTAGGTCTTGTAAAATGATTGATATAGTTCACCTAGTCTATTCCACTTATAATTGGGGGCGGGCATGATCACGGTTTTTCCTTCCCGTTCGTCCCTGTCCCATGTCATGACAAGATGAAGCCATCCGAGCTGGTAGGCGATCATTTCTGCGGGTGTTTTATCTACTTCAGGGATACGAATATCCTTTTGGCTCTCGTCGATCTCCTGGAACTCACCGTCAAATCGTAAGTAGGAGGCATGAATGGCTTCCTTTAACTCTGATTTGGAGGCGTATTCGTAACTGGACATCTCATCGCTCCTTTAAATGATATGGATGATACTCACCTTTTATATGTACCATTCCCAATATGACAACTGTATGTCTTATTCAAAAATAAAAAAATATCGTTTTTTGTGATTTTATGAAACAGCATTTGGTGTGTTCACGAAACAGGATGCAAAATTAATAGAGAAATTAAGACAAAAGATAAGTAATTAGACATATTTTAATATTTATTTAAGTGTCTATAATTATTGGAGTATAGCGCTTAGGGCCCTCATTGGTGTTGGAATATTATTCCCTTCATCAGTACGTTATATACCGTTGGGCATGTCATGTCCGATAAACGGTGCAACCTTTGCTTTAGTATTCATGAATCTAATCGAGAAGGAGACTGTTATATGAAGTCGAGTTTGTTAAAAAAATGTGCAAGTGTAATGTTAAGCAGTACGTTGGTACTGTCTTTATCATTACCGTTGCTGGGTCATGCACATGCGGATGGGAATTTACAGATAAGTGATGATTTTGAACAAGGGGAAGCTCAAGGCTGGACCGCAGGATCGGGGAACTGGTCTGTGGTCAAGGATGGGAATGGATCTACATACCAACAATCTACTCGAAGCGAAAGCCATTCCGTCAAAGGTAACGCCTCATGGACGAACTATAGCGTGCAAGCAGATGTATATGTAAATGACTTTAATGGCTCCAATCGAGTCTACGTTGCAGGTAGATACACAGATTCCAACAACTTCTATGCAGCTTCGTTGTACAACAAAAAAGACGGAGCTCTTGAGATTCGAAAAAAAGTCAAAGGTTCTATGAAGACATTGGCTACCCATAAAAAATACAAACTGGACACGAATACATGGTACAGAGTCAAGCTGGAACTATCCGGTTCGGAAATCAAAATGTATGTCAATGATCAACTGGAGCTGTCCGCAACAGACACCAGCCTCACTGCTGGAGCCATTGGCTTGGTAACCTCCAAAGCAGCTGCCCAATTCGATAATGTGATGGTATCCGGTGCTTCTTCTGAGGTAGATTCAGGAACACCGCCTGTGAATCCGACACCAGGTACAGAACAACCGACTCCTGGGGTGGACCCTGATGTAACCTCCAAAAATAACTATAATTTGACTGGCTTTTCGTATGGTAATACAGGTGGTGGCAACATTGCGGATACAGATGCCAACTACAAAAAGGTATACAATGCTGTAGATCTCAACGAAGCACTGAAGAAAGGCAGCAAAGTCAAAGTGATTGAGATTATGAACGATCTTGATCTCGGTTGGAATGAAATTCCTAGTGCTGCCAAAGTAATGCCTTTTAGTGCCAACAATCCTGTACAGACGCATCCTGTTCTGAAAAAGACAGGTGTGAGCAAAGTCTATATCGAAAATATGAATGGGGTTACGATTTTCTCTGCCAATGGTGCGAAAATCAAACATGCTGGCTTTGTCATCAAAAGAAGCTCTAATTTGATTTTCCGTAACCTCGAATTTGATGAGCTTTGGGAGTGGGATGAAGCAACCAAAGGGAACTATGATAAGAATGACTGGGATTATGTTACCATCGAAGGTACAAGTTCCAAGGTATGGATCGACCACTGTACATTTAACAAAGCCTATGATGGTTTGGTAGATGTGAAAAAAGGTAGTAACGGAGTTACGATTTCCTGGTCTTTGTTCAAAGGAGATGACCGCAGCTCCAACAGCTGGGTAACCCAACAAGTCAACGCGATGGAAGCAGACAAGTCTTCCTATCCTATGTACGCGTATCTGAGAAGCAGTGCAGTAGGCATGAGTAAAGAAGATATCATTGATATTGCAGCAGGACAAAAGAAGGCTCATCTAATCGGTGCTACGGAAATGGCTTCCGACAATGCAGACCTGGAGGTGACGCTGCATCATAATTACTATTTGGATATTCAGGATCGCATGCCTCGTCTGCGTGGTGGTAATGCTCATGCATATAACATCGTTATGGACGATGCCGGATTGGCCAGAGCCAAAAAAAGAATTACTTCTGATATGGCTAAAGCAATTGCTGCAAAAGGATACCATTTTGATGTCGTGGGTAATGGTGCAATTTCAACAGAAAACGGCGCGGTGTTGCTAGAAAAATCGTATTTAATTGATGTATTTTCTCCAGTGCGTAATAATCAAAAAGATCCTAACAAAGCGGATTACACAGGTAAAATCAAAGCCGAGGACGTTATCTTTTCGAACAACGGTACCGTGTTCAGAGGAGGCAGTGACGATGCGAATAGCCCGTTAGCCCCTTATCCTGCCAAGACCAAGGACTTCTCTTGGAATGGGTTCACAACGTTGCCATACAGCTATACAGCCGAAGATCCTGCCAATCTGGTTGCTCAATTGCAGGCCAAGGATGGAGCAGGTGCAGGTAAGCTGAACTGGTCGAGTGAAAACTGGCTCAAAACGGTGTACAATACGGCCGTTACGAAAAATGCAATAGTGGAAGAAGATTCCGAATAGGTAGGCCATATAAAAAAGCAGCCAGTACAGATAAGCTCTGTTGCTGGCTGCTTTTTTTGTTAACTACGTCTAGAATGCGTTCGGTACGAACTTAACCAATAACGACAAACGAGGATACGCCAGCAGGTACGGATCTAACGCGGAATAATACTCCATCATCTCTAAAAGTACGCAGAATATAAGGCTGGTTCGTAGGTGTGCGAACATTGTTAAATCGCGCAGTACCAAAACCATCGAAGCCTGCAGCTTGGACAAAGCTTCCATCTAGACGCCGGAGTATAGCAAAGAATCCGGTTGTGTTAAAAGGAACACCGTTTGTGTTAGCCCAGATAACTGTAAATCGGCGTAGAGTTTGTGTAGGGCTCACATTGCGATATCTCGTAACAGGAACCTTTCTGCCCGTAGATTTCAATGTTTGTGGAGGACGAATGGCCACTAAAAATCAACTCCTTTGTTGTGATGAGATAGTAAATGCACACAAAGGAGTTTTGGACTGTGTTATTAACTACGACTTCTTATAAATAGGTATATATCGAACTCAAAATGACACTCCATGTACATTATCGTTCGATTCGGGACCTCATCATGCCCAATCGCGTCGTAGTGTAAAGAGGTCTTTTAACGCGTCTGTAGACAGCTCAGTAATCCAGCCCTCGGTACTGGTTATGATTTGGTCGCTAAGCTGCTGCTTGCTTTCCAGCATTTCATCAATGCGTTCCTCCAGCGTGCCCAATGAGATAAATTTGTGCACCTGTACATCCTTCGTTTGTCCCATCCGGTAGGCTCGGTCTGTGGCCTGATTTTCAACGGCTGGATTCCACCAGCGATCAAAGTGAAAGACATGGTTGGCAGCCGTTAGATTCAGGCCTACCCCCCCGGCTTTGAGAGACAAAATAAACACGGACGGCTGCTCGGCAGGGGGGAGCGTGTGAGATTGGAATTGATCAATCATTCGGTCACGGGCCGTTTTGGATGTGCTGCCGTTCAGATAGAGCACTGGCTCTTGCAGCTCCTGAGCGAGTACCCGCTGGAGCATCTGCCCCATACCAATATACTGTGTAAAAATAAGGCAGCGCTCGCCCTCTTCCCGCAGTTCCTTGACCATAGCCAGAATGCGCTCCAGCTTGGATGAACGGCTAATGACCGCTTCAAGATCGGACTGACTATAACCGGAATCCGCAGCATTCGGGAGTGCCTCCTTGGTTAAGAGGGCAGGATGGTCACAAAGCTGCTTCAACTGGGTAAGGGCGGATAAAATGGCTCCTTTCCGTTCAATCCCTTCCAGCTTCTGCATCCGTTCCATCAACTCTTTGACAATCTGGTCATAGAGCGCGCCCTGCTCAGAGGTCAGATGAATGTACGTTTTCATCTCATTCTTGTCAGGCAAATCAAGCTGTATAGCTGGGTCCTTCTTCTTGCGTCGCAGCATGAAGGGCTGAACCAGCTTTTGCAAATCTAACGTGCGCTGCTCGTTATGTTCCTTCTCAATAGCATTAATGAAGCGATTGCTAAAGGCGCGTAAGCTGCCCAGATAACCTGGGTTGATAAAATCATAAATGGACCATAGCTCGGACAACCGATTTTCAATAGGTGTCCCGGTCAACGCGATCCGATGACGTGCAGGAAAGCTGCGCACGGCTGTGGATTGCTTGGTTTGCGCATTTTTAATGTTTTGCGCTTCATCCAGACAGACCGAATCCCAAGTCATGCTTTGTAGCAGCTCTTGATCCAGGGTTGCCGTAGCGAAGGAGGTCAGGATGACATCGGCCTGCTCGACTTCTTCGCGGAACAAGTCTCCCTGCTCCCGCTTGCTTCCATAGTGCAGCATCACCTTCAGCGAAGGGGCGAAGCGGCTGAGTTCCTTCTGCCAGTTGCCCAGCACCGAAGTCGGGCAAATCAGCAGTGAGCTGGAACGGACGCCCGTCTCGGCGGCAATATTCTGTAGGTGCAGTAAATAAGTAATAAACTGCACCGTTTTACCGAGTCCCATGTCATCGGCCAGACAGGCACCCAGTCCAAAACGCCGTAAAAAGGCAAGCCATGCATACCCGTCCCGCTGATACGTCCGTAGCTCGGCTTGCAGCCCGTCCGGCACGTCCAATGCAGGCCATTCCGACTGCCGTCCGAGCTGGCTGATCAGCTTCAGCAGATGGGCATTCAGCTCGACTTCCAGTCGGAAGCGTGCCGCATCTTCCGGCTGCTCGCCCGAGGCGTCGCCTTCAGGCTCGTCGGCGTTGCCGAGCAGGTGTAGCTGTAGGATGTCCTGAAAGGACAATCCCTGAGCACTGTCGATCCCGGCCATGGCCCGGCGGATCTGCGCCAGCAACGCGGGGTCGAGCGCGATCCATTGCCCGCGGAAGCGCACCAAGCGCTCGTTGCGAGCGACGAGCTCGGCGAATTCCGACTCGCTCAGATCGGCGTCGCCAATGGCAACACGCCAATCGAACTGGACAATCGAGTCTAGTCCGAACAGCGAGCTGCCCTTCGTGCGCTCTCCCGCCCCTTCGCCCGGGCGTACCTTGGCCCGCAGCTTCGGCTTCTTGCGGGTAGCTGCCTCCCACCAAGCCGGGAGCAGCACCTGCCAACCGCTTTCCAGCAGACGCTGGCTGTCGGTCGTCAGAAATTGCCACGCTGCTTCGTCGGAGAGCGGGTGATTCAGCACGTCATCGCGGCTTCCGGCACGCTGCCCGGCAGGCAAAATCGAGATCAAGCGTTCTAGCCACCCGGCTGAGCGCTCACGGACATGTGCTGTCCAGGCATCGGGCCATGAGCCGGATGCGTACCCATCATCGGCGAGCTGTACAGACACCAGCAACGCCGGGTCCTGCTTGTCCTGCAACACAAGCTTGAGCTGCCAGGACGGCTCGTCGTCCTCCAGCTCTGGCTCCAGCAGTTGCAGAAGCGGCCGAAATGGCGCGGTATCGGCTTTCCAGCCGATGGCGATGAGCCAGGCCCGCGCGTCTAGACCCGCCGCCGGGCGATTGGGGGCGAAGAGAATCGGATATTCTCTTCGCAAATCGGCGGCTTCCGCTTCGGTGCCGTACCAGCGCTGAAATACGGCAGCCGAGAACGCCGCTATCAGCCCATCCTGCTCGTCCTTCTCCAAGCTGCCTAGCAAAGCAAGCTCTGCCGGTTGGATGTTTTCCAGTGCTTCCGCATCCCACATCCATTGCAGCTTCCCTGCCTGGAATGCCGTGAAGCTGGGCACATATGCTTTCGCTTCAATACAGTGAGCAAGTAAAGGGATCAGCCGAAGCCACGGGGCATGGGCCTCGTCCCAGATCCATTCGATATGCTTTAGAAGCTCGCGCTCTGCCAGAAAAGGAATCACCTGCTCCGAAGGCAGCAGGATAATATCCGTATCTTGAACATGTTGAATCTCCAGCTCGGTGCCATAAAACGAAGCCTCATGCCAAGCAAACAAACGCTGCTTCAGAATTTGGCCGGAAATGCTATAGTTCATGGAGGAATCGCCATAGATCAGCGCGTCTCCATAGGTAGTTAATTGGATATGCACGGTAATCGTTTCGGTATATTGACTCATGATAACAATTTCCCTTTCCGCAATTCCTCCTGTAGCGCCCGCAGGCGGCTATGACGGCTGGTGAAGGTCGTGAAGAACAGCTCCCAGCGTGATTCTTGCTTCATTTTCTTGTACAGCTTGAACAGTCGCTTTAACAGCTTGACTGCTGCTTTATAGCTGGCCCTGTTTTTTTCTAGCACATAACGTTCTACCGCCTGATGGTAAAAGGGGAGTAGTAACTCAGGCGCGTTCTTTTCAATGGGCTGTAACACGCTCACTCGAAAACTCAATGGTTCACTGCGTATGCTTAGCTGATAGTCGATCCATGACCGCCATTTTTCGTGGGCAAGCAGCGCCTCTTCATACATTCCTCCGGCAAATGGAAGCATACCCACTAGCGTGTCCCACATGTCCTGCTCCGCTTCTGGAAGGTGCTGCAAAACCACATCCCAATCATGCATATAATCCTGTAAATGGTCATCCCGATGACTGTGAAGCAGGGGACCGATATGCTGCAGTCCGTCCTTGAGACGTGCCCAATCCTCGGCTTTGCGCAACGCCTGTAAGAACAAAAGCAATTGGTTGGAAGAGATTTTTAGTGGAAAAGCTCGTTCCGCTTCCTGAAGAAGTACCCAGGCTTCATTATCCTGCGATTGGTAAATATGCATCCAGCTACGAGCCAACATCCATGGAAGTCGTGCTAAAGTTGTACCGAGATCCTCCTCAGCCGCCTGTAAATGCTGTAATTCCTCCGTATATATGCTGGAGTCCTGTCTTTCGGGATGCACCCAGTTCAGCCAAAACTGATAATACGTGTCTGAAAAATAAGTACCGTTACGCGATTCTGTCAGCATTTTTCGGCGCAAATAGGCTAAGGTTTCTGCGATACGGGCTTCTTGCATCGGTTCATCGGTCAGCTCCAGCGGGCTTTCAAAATCACGCTCGATAGCTTCTTTAAGCTCATCGGCGGCGATTTGCGTGTAATACCCCATATAGGTATGAGAGGGATAGCCCGGCATGGGAGACTGAGGCACCAGCTTTTCCAGCACACGCAGATGAGCATGCAGTCCGTATAGCTGTTGCATGCCGGGTGAAAGCGGTGGCTTCACAGCATAGATCGAGGCTAAAGCGCTTTGGACATATTGGGAATTTTGTGTATTCACACGGTTAAGGGCGATACACTGATCGAACAGATCATGCCACTCTGAAATGGGCATATCTGGTATCTTGCTTGCTGTTTTACTGAGAGCGTTTTTTGTTGCTTCCTTGTGATCCGGTGAAAGATTCGACCGGGAAGGAGGTGTGGCACGCGTGTCAGCTTTTGCCGCCAATCGGGTGAATCCGGCTGAATGAGCGTTCACTAAAGCATGTACAGAACGTTCCTGTTCATTCGCGTAATTCAGTAGTACGGCGATCATATGCTTGCAGTTGGTGTGGACAGGGCATGTACACCTGCTGGCAGCAAAAGCACTCAAGTGAAGATCCACCTCGTATAGCTCGCTTCCATCCACGACAGCTGCGATATGGTCGGCATCAGGCATTGCGAATTCTTTTACCTTTCCTTGCTTAAAATACTGGAAACCTCGTTTGATCGTCACGTCATTAAAATGGTCAGCCACGTTTTGAATAAGCTGTTGCCACTGTATATCATCCATAAGATAGGTTGGTTTCATATGATTAGTCTCCTAAGAGAGAATAGTTGATCAGGTAGTAGCTTAACTCTTCCATTATATCAGTTCACGAATATAAATTGAGTGGAGGGAGAGTTGGAAAATTTCGAAGATATCCGCTGGATAAAGCAAAAAGCCCCCTTACTCTATAACGTAAGGGGACTTGAGTCATCGGGCAAGAATGGGGGCTATCCTCTACTGTTTCCCATCCAAATTCTCCACTCGGCGGAAGACCATGGAGATGACAAGAAGTACCAAGGGGACTGCCGCGCATATAATAATGCCAAAGTAACCTGTTATTTTATCGAAATTGCCTATTTCAATAAAACTTTGGGGATACATGCTCAGGGAAAATAATAAAATTAACGGGAGATAACAGATGTACCTGTTCCACTTTTGGGTGAGCTGGCTGATCCCGGCAACAATATAGAAATAATAGTTTGAGGCGGTCATGAAGATTTTGATCGTCCACAAAATGATAAATAATATTTCAAATCGTTCCAGGAATGCACCGGGGAATTCAATTTGCTGTGCAAAAGAAACGACCGGCCATTGCAATCGGGAAACTTCTTCAACTGACATACAGCCAACGACCATCGTTACCATCAAGAGATACAAACCCATTGCAATCGAGTAGCCGATCCAGCCTGCCTTCCACGCCTTTTGTGGATTGGCCATAACATTTGTTAATATGAGCACCGATTCAAAACCCATTGCCGAAAAAGGTACAACTTTAAGAGATTGGAAGATCGGGCCCCATCCTTTATGAAAAACAGGACGCAAATTATCGATGTCAAAATGATTGATATTGAAAACGATCAACAATAAAAAAACAATAAGGGTTAAAGGAAAAAAAAGCTCGACCAATCGAACCATCGCATGGAGACCGCCCCAGGTCAAATACCCTATAAGCAGAAGAAACGGAAAAATAATCATGCCTATTGGCGTTCTCTCCAATGCAAGGCCTTTGAGGAATTCCGCCATCATTCTGCATACAAGCGAGCAGATCATCGTGCAATATACAATAAATGCGATATTGATGAGTTGACCGATGAATTTACCTGCGATCACAGGATTGAACTCATAGAACGTCTTCCCTGGAAATCGTTGACACAATTTAACATGGATAAAAATCACGCCTATCCCAAGCAGACTTGCCAGCAAAAGTCCCTGCCACACGTCGGGCGTTTTTGTCTGCTCCGCAATGGTTCTTGGTAAACTGACAATACCCACAGCATACACGGTCGAAGTGACGGTAAATAAGGCTTGCAGAGTAGATATTTTTTCCTGTTTCATGGAAGGTATGTTGGACATTACGCTCCCTCTCCTTTTGTATAAGCACCTGTTCGTTCGATCTGTACTTTAGCTTGAACATCGATCGGTATTTGACTGAATGTATCTTGCCAATTTTCCTTTACCCGATCCCAGTAAGCGGGATAGTTCACTTTTACTTTTGTGCCAAAACCGACTACATCTGCTCTCATTTCTTTCTGGAGCGTGTTTAACGATAGGGATACTGTTTGTTTGATTTCATCTTGCGCCGCTTCTTTAGCGGTTTGGATGAATGATTCCTTCAGGAAGTCTACAGAATTATCCGAGCTTTCGTTTAGTTTGATATCTGCTTTAATACGAACTGTGAATGAGAGATCCTGCCCGTTGAGGTGGGGGATAAGTTTTGTATGGACATCCTCAACTTCAAACACCATGGATTGTTCCGATTTTGGGCCTTCAGTTCTAATAATTGAACCCTTCGTTTTTCCCAGCATCCAGTTGATCCCGGTGACTTCCTTTTCATCTATCCAATTAGCAAATTTCTTCGTTTTACCGCGGACCAAAGCTGCGCCTGAGAAGTGGTTGCCTCCATTGGTTTCTATGCATTGAATGATGAAGTCAGCGTCTTGTGAAGTGTGTGTAGAGATTTCTCCTAATGTTATTTCTTGGGGAATCTCGGAGTTGAGATCGCTATTTTTGGCCAAAGCCTCAAGGTCAATGGTAGGTATATCTTGATGTTTGCCCATCTTATTAAACGCTTCTTTCGCGCTGCCTTTTGTGATCATGACAAGTGATTTTCGACTCGGTTTATAGGAGCGAGTAAACGTATCTAACAATTGGTCGATTCTTGTTTTTTGTATAGCTTGGTCACTAATTAAAATCAAGCGAATAAAACTATATAAAGGAGCATGGGATACCTGCTTGGCCTGTTCCCTGGAGGCAGACTGAATGGAATCCTTGTTAAAGGTGGTTACGTTGCTGTACATACTTTTTTTGGATTTCTGAGCTATTAAGTGCTGGTAGGTTAGTTCCAACATATCCTGATCCATATCAATTGCGACGCCCTGAATGATACTCAATTTATCGATCTCCTTGCTATCCCAACAACCGATGAGGAGGGCACATGCGATCCATACGGTGATGCATTTTTGCACCCAGAGGGTTCGACGAAACAGAAAGATATAGGAGCGCATAGGCTTACTTCCTTTTCCATTTAGAATGTGTCTCATCCTTTGTCTTTAGCATCAAAGGACGCTTTTTGAGATATTTAAAAGGAACCCGAACGAAAGTATCCTGTTGATCTCTTAGCCGAATTGGGGCTAGAGGTGACATATAAGGAACTCCAAAGCTTTTGATCTGGACCATGTGTACGCCTAAGCAAATAAAGGCTAAAATCACGCCATACAGCCCATAAATCCCTGCAATCATCATAATGGGGAAACGAAGAAGCCGTATTCCAATACTCCCGCTGTACTGCGGGCTTGCAAAGGACGCAATGGCCGTAAGACCAACGACAATAATCAGAAAAGCACTTACGACCGCCGCCTCGACCGCTGCTTGTCCAATCACAAGACCGCCTACAATACCGATGACTTGTCCTATGCCTTTAGGTAGTCGCAGACTTGCCTCGCGTAATATTTCCAATGATAACTCCATGATTAGAGCTTCCACAAAAACGGGAAAAGGAATTCCCTCCCTTGAGGCAACGATAGAGATCACCAGCTCAGGCGGGATTAATCCAGGATGAAAAGAAATAAGTGCAACGTATAGCGAAGGCAGGAATGTTGCAATGAACAGAGCCATTAAACGAAGCATACGAAAAAATGTTCCTAAAGGAAAACGCTCGTAATAATCCTCTGGGGATTGAGCCAGCATCCAGAAGGTCATGGGAGCAATCAGGACAAAAGGAGTGCCATCAAGCATAATGACAACTCTTCCGGACATTAAAGCATTTATAGCTTTATCCGAGCGTTCAGAGGCTTGAATCTGTGGGAACGGAGACCATGAATGTTCCTCAATCCATTGCTCAATAATCCCGGTATCGGAAGCATCGTCCACATCAATCGTTTCGACTCTTTGTTTAACTTCCTGAACTAGCTCTGGATTTGCGATATCTGATATGTACAAGATCGCTAATTTCCGTGAAGATCTCCTTCCTATGGTCATTTTATCTATTTTGAAACTTAGATCTTTGATATGCCGCCTTACCATTGCCAAGTTGCTTTCCAAATCTTCAATAAAACCTTCTCTCGGCCCTCTCACCAAAGTTTCGGTGCTCGGTTCATCGACACTTCGCGAAGGAAACTGGCCCGTAGAAGCAAAAAAAACTTCATCGGTTCCTTCGATCAGCAGACAAGTATTTCCCGATAACACTTCAATTACACATGTCTCAAGGTCTGCCCCTTCTTTCGTACCGATCGTAAATGCCGTCTGCTGTATCAGTTCCTCCTTTATTTTCTCCAGATTAACTTGGGAGTGGTTTTCACGGATTCCAGTCAAAATGAGTGGCTTAACGATTTGTTCATTAATTATGCCCGTATTCGCAATACCGGAGAGATAAACCATCACTACATGAATTCCCGTTTGTCCCACGTTCATTTTTTTGAAGACGACATCGGGAAGATGGCCCAGGGTCTTTTTTAGATGGTCCAATTTCGCCTCGAGTGATCTTGCCATGACTCGTCCTCCTTCAAAAGCTTAAATCAACGATATACATGTAATATGTGTAAAATGGTGATAGATATTCATGGAATGGTAATCTAATGTGTTCGACGATGGAGGAGCTGAAGACGCGAGAGAGACAGAGAGAGTTTTTTTGAGTATATGTAAACAAAAACGAACACCAGTGGTGTCCGTCGTTGGTCATACATATGAGGCGAGGGTGCTCTATGCCTAAGATAACGCCATATAATAAACTACTCCAAGTGGAGGTCACTTTTTGAACTCGTAGAAATGTGCCTCCAACATGCTCAGAGAAAGCTCGGCAGTAGTGGCTACTACGATATCCGCACCTTGCATTTGCGAAGGTGTTCCTACACCGACCGCGAACATCCCGGCGCCCTTGATCGCCTGTATGCCAGCCTGTGCGTCCTCTATACCGATACAGTCGGCAGGCTGAACGCCCAGATTTGCGGCTCCGGTGAGGAAAATTTCCGGGTCAGGTTTGCCATGCCGAATGGCGGTAACATCCACCACACTGTCAAAATAGTACGCTAGCTCCAGTCGCTCCAGGATAAATGCTGCATTTTTGCTTGCAGAGGCCAGCGCGATGCCGATTCGGGCTTCACGAAGCTCTGTCAGAAGCGCTTTAATGCCTGGAAGAATGTCCGAGGGAGTTACAGCTGAGATGAGCCGCTGATACTCCGTATTTTTCCGTGTGGCCAGTTCTTGCTTGCCTTCTTCTGAAAACGTATCGGACAGGTTACCGCGCGCCAGTATTTTGTCGAGCGATTCCGTACGGCTGATTCCTTTTAACTGTTCATTAAATTCCCGATCAAAAGGGATGCTAAGCGCTGCCGCCAAGCTGCCCCATGCCTGAAAATGATATTCGGCGGTATCTGTAATGACTCCGTCCAGATCAAAAATGACTGCTTTCATTTGGTTTCCCCCCTGTCTGCCCGATTTATGAAACGCTGTTCGTCATTAACGACTGTCCACTGGTAATGTGCGTTGGCTCTCCATACAGCTCCAGCGTCAGCGGTTCTCCGTCCAACAGGGTAATGATCACTTCATTTTCCTGTACGAGAATACTTAACAAGCGACCGCGATAGTTGATTTTAAACGTATATTTGTTCCAGCCTTGAGGCAGGAAGGGGGAGAAGCTTAAGGTTTCACGATACGTTCTCATCCCGGCAAATCCCTGTACAATCGCCAGCCAGCTTCCTGTCATGGAAGTGATATGAAGTCCGTCTTCGGTATCGTTATTGTAGTTATCCAGATCCAGACGGGCCGTCCGCTTATACATCTCGACTGCCTTTTCCTCCATTTTGAGTTCGGCAGCCAGCACGGCATGAATGGACGGGGACAGACTGGATTCATGAACAGTCATTGGCTCGTAAAATGCAAAATTGCGCGCTTTTTCCTCCAGCGTGAACTGGTCTCCAAAGAAATACAGCCCTTGCAGCACATCTGCCTGCTTAATGAAGCAGGAACGAAGGATTTTATCCCATGACCATTTCTGATTTAATGGAAGGTTGCTGGGATCAAGGGAGGATACAGGCTGCAAATCCTTATCCATAAAGGTATCGTGCTGTACGAAGACTTCCCGCTCCTCATCATAGGGATAATACATGTGAGTGATGATATCCTGCCAATGTGCAAGCTCATCAGCCGTAACCGCTAGATGCATTGATTTTTCTGCTGAAATTTGAGGTAAGACCGATAAGGTATATTTCAAAACCCATGCAGCCAGCGTGTTGGTATACCAGTTGTTATTGACGTTATTTTCGTATTCGTTCGGCCCGGTAACCCCGTGGATCATATACTGCTGCTGGCTTTTGGAAAAGTGAACCCGGTCGGCCCAGAAGCGACTAATTTCGACCAGTACATCTATGCCGTATTGATGAAGGTAGGAGGAGTCCCCCGTATAGTTGGTGTAATTGTAAATGGCATACGCAATGGCCCCGTTACGGTGGATTTCCTCAAAGGTAATCTCCCATTCGTTATGGCACTCCACACCTGTAAAAGTGACCATAGGGTATAGTGCACCCCGTAGCCCTTGCTGGGCTGCGTTATGCTTGGCACCCTCTAGTTGTTGGTGACGGTACAGCAGCAGATTTCGGGTTACATCCGGGTCTGCAAGCGCCAGGTACATAGGCACGGCATATGCTTCTGTGTCCCAATAGGTGGCACCGCCATATTTTTCACCTGTAAAGCCCTTGGGACCAATGTTCAGACGGGCATCTTCGCCGTAGTACGTAGAGAACAGCTGAAAAATGTTAAAGCGTATTCCCTGCTGGGCCTCTGTATCTCCCTCGATTTCTACATCTGCTTTGTCCCAACGTCGAGCCCAAGCTGCGACATGCTCCTGTTTGAGGGAGGTGTAGCCTTTGTTCACAGCCTCCACAGCGATGCGTTCAGCTTGTGGAATCAGTGCATCCTTTTCCATATCCCGTGAGGTGGTAACCGCCACAATTTTTTGCAGCTGGATACTGTCGCCCGGAGCGACGCTGTATTGATAGTGGCGTGCAGCATACAAAAAGCTCTCTTCCGTCGTCTGCAGATCCTGTCCCTCGGTCACAATACCCATGGTAGCGTTTACGGTAAAGCGCGGAATACCGAAGGGATTATCTATAGTTGTTGTGGACAGGCTGATGAATTGTTCTTGAACCTCTCGGGCCTCCTCCAACCAAAAAACCTCATCATAGTTCGTGTCTTCATTCTTCGTATTGCCGTCCAAATAAGGGACAAGCTCTATAGTTAGAGGCTGCTCGCTTATATTCGTTGCTTGGTAATCAATCAGGCATAGCTCACGAGTGGTGATGCTCAGAAAACGCTCCGTAGTGATACGAACCTGATCGTTCACGGTGCAGGTGCGTCGCAGGATACCCTGTTTCATGTCCAACTCCTGCACAAAATCGCTGATGTGTGCCGTAAATAAGTCTACTTCCTCTTGGTTTACGATCAGACGGATGCCAATGAAGTTCATGGCATTGATGACCTTACCAAAATATTCAGGATAGCCGTTTTTCCACCAGCCGACCTTTGTTTTGTCGGGGAACCATACACCGGAGATATACGTTCCCTGATGATGATCACCTGAATAAGCTTCTTCAAAATTGCCGCGCATGCCCATATAACCGTTGCCTATGGACGTTATGCTTTCCTGTAATCGCATGTGTGTGCTATGTAGAGTGTGTGTTGTCAGCTTCCAGCTATCTACGTCAAATAATCGGTTGTAAACCATGATTGCGTACCCCTCTCGGAAAATGAGATCGTTGTTTTAACGAAACCAGTATATGAGCGAGTTCAGTATATAGTGCAACCGTTTGCCCTGTCAACGCAAAAAAACTGATTTTATGGGTTTCCACAAAATCAGTTCTTGTTCATTTCCGCTAAGAATCATAGTAATTGGCTGGATTTGCGCTCCACGATTCGGTGGGGAACAATGATGTGCTTGGTCAATTCCTTGGGGTCCTCGATTTTTTCAATCAGGCTTTTGGCTGCCTGATAACCTAGAGTGAAGATATCAATATCCACGGAAGTCAGAGGGGGATTCATCAGCTCAGCTAGCATTAGATTATTGAAGCTCACCATGGATAACTGCTCTGGCATGGACACGCCTAGCTGAGAAAGCATTTTCTGTACTGCCATGGCTACAAGGTCGTCGCTAACGATCATCGCGGTAGGCGGCGGGGTGGCCTGCAATAATGTCCGCATGTCCTCCAGATTAAATGGCTCTCTGACCACGTATTCCTTGGGTAAAGGCAAGCCTGCCTCTCGCAACGCATCCTGGTAGCCTCGGAGTCTTTCAATATTCACGATGTGTTCATGATCACCGCCAACATAAGCAATGTGCTGATGATTCAGCCCAGTCAAATAAGTGACCACATCCTTGGCAGCCTGGTAGTTATCGTTATCTACATGGGTAGTTTCACTGACAAATTGCTGAGGCTTACCGATTACGGTGTAAGGTATTTTTTCTTTATGAAGGTACTCCACAATGCTATCTTTTTGCTTGGAGTACAGAACAATATAGCCGTCAACACGCCCGGTCCGGGTCATCAGCTTCACGCGGGATAGCAATTCATCGCTCGTTTTTCCTGTGACAATGGACAGTGTATAGTTGTGCTCATTTACCCATTCGCTGATCCCACGAAGGCTTTCCGGAAAGAACGGATTTTGAAAGATTGCCACATCCGATTCAGGCATAATGATGCCAATTGACTGTGTGACACGGTTAGCTAGACTCTGAGCTGAATAGTTGGGTTCATAGCCAAGCGCCTTCATTTCTTTACGGACACGTGCCTTGGTGGCTTCGCTGATTTTGGGGCTGTCTTGAATGACACGGGATACGGTGGAAGTAGCAACATTAGCACGTTTTGCGACATCTTTGATGGTTACTGCCATCGTCTTCGTCTCCTTTTGCTATCTCAAGCAGGAAATATTATGTTCTATCATACGATATTGCTCGAAAATCAACAAATTCGCGGCTTTTTCGAGTTTTTACATCATCATTAACCAAGATATTTACAATTAGGGTATTGCCAATAGAAAGCGATATCATTATAATAATTGTGCAACCGATTGCATAATGTTTATAGGGTACGAACAACGCTGTACATACTATAAGGGATGGAGATTGAAGGAGCATGAAAAAACTTCTATCATTTGATTTTTGGCAAAAGCTCGGGAAAGCACTGCTAGTGGTTGTTGCTGTCATGCCGGCAGCAGGGATTATGATTTCGCTCGGTAAAGTAGTGGCGATGTTGGCTGGTGATATCCATTTCTGGTTGACCGTCGGCGGGGTTATGGAGAATTTGGGTTGGGGTATTATCAATAATTTACACATACTGTTTGCCGTGGCGATTGGTGGTTCCTGGGCTAAGGAACGGGCGGGCGGAGCTTTTGCGGCCTTAATTGCCTTTATTCTCATTAATATTTCAACAGGAACGATTTTGGGTGTGTCCTCGAAAATGCTAACCCAGGAGGGTGCCACCACCCACACTCTTTTTGGTGCATCCATTCCGGTTAGTGGCTATTTTACCTCTGTCTTAGGGGCACCTGCACTTAATATGGGTGTGTTTGTCGGTATCATCTCCGGCTTTGTCGGAGCCGTGGTATTTAACAAGTACTACAATTACCGCAAGCTGCCAGACGCTTTAGCTTTTTTTAACGGCAAACGTTTTGTTCCTTTTGTCGTGATTTTATGGTCTGTCATCGTAAGTTTGATCATGTCTGCCATCTGGCCATTTGTTCAGGGGGGGATTAATCAGTTCGGTATTTGGTTAGCGACCTCAGGGGAGTCGGCTCCTTTTGTAGCGCCATTTGTCTATGGTACACTGGAAAGACTACTAATTCCTTTTGGACTTCACCATATGCTGACCGTTCCTATTAACTATACTCAACTTGGTGGCGTTTACACGACACTTACGGGTTCCGGGGCAGGAAGCGTCGTTGCCGGGCAAGACCCGCTGTGGCTGGCTTGGGCAAGTGACCTAAGTGCGCTTCGTGGTACTGATCCGACAGCCTACAATAGCTTGTTGGAGGGCGTAACGCCTGCCCGCTTCAAGGTAGGACAAATGATCGGTGGAGCAGGAATCCTTATGGGACTAGCGGTGGCTATGTATCGCCGTGTAGACAAAGATAAACGCAGCAAGTACAAGTCGATGATCTTTTCGGCAGCCGCAGCTGTCTTTTTAACAGGGGTAACGGAGCCACTGGAATTCATGTTTATGTTCGTGGCGCCTGTGCTGTATGTGGTTTATGCTATTCTTACCGGTATTGCATTCGGAATGGCCGACATCATACATTTGCGTTTACATTCGTTTGGTATGATTGAACTGCTGACCCGAATGCCGTTGTCTATAAATGCGGGTTTGGTGCAGGATATTATTAACTTCGTGCTGACTTGTGTGGTGTTTGCGGTAGCAACCTACTTTATCGCGTATTTTATGATCGGTAAATTCAAAATGGCTACGCCGGGAAGACTGGGGAACTATACGGATGAGGAGCCTCAAGGGACTTCCGTGGCTGGGAGTACAAAGACAGAGGGTGTGGCAGCTGTTTCCACTCAAAATCAACTGGCTACGGATATCATCAAGACGCTTGGGGGTGAGCAGAACATTGTCGAGGTGGACGCTTGCATGACCCGTCTGCGTGTGACGGTGAAGGATACGGATGCCGTTGGGGACGAAAAGACGTGGAAAGCGCTGGGTGCCTTGGGCTTGATAAAAGTAGACAATGGGGTGCAGGCAGTTTACGGACCGAAGGCAGATGTGCTTAAATCAGATATACAAGACATACTCAACAGGTGATTACTTTGAAGTTGTTAACCTTAAATGCACATGCTTGGATGGAAGAAAACCAGCATGATAAGCTAAAGCAGCTGGCTGCTTTTATTGATGAACAGCAGTTTGATGTCATTGCTTTGCAGGAAGTGAACCAGTCCATGGAAGAGGCTCCTTTGTCGCCGGACGATTTGGGCGCTTATTATAGCGCAGATCCTGAAGTTGTCATTAAGCGTGATAACTATGCTTATGTGCTGAACGGGCTATTGTCCGATGCTTATCAGTGGACGTGGGCTCCCGCACATGTTGGTTTTGCCAAATACGACGAGGGTTTGGCGATTCTGTCCAAAACACCGATTACAGCTACGGTGAACGAATATGTTTCCTCGCTAAAGGATTATGACAACTACCGCTCACGTAAAATTGTCGGCGTTCAAACTGTGGTGGACGGAGTGCAGGCCTGGTTTGTAAGTGGACATTATAACTGGTGGAATGATGAAGAATCCTTCCGTGGACTATGGGATCGTACAACAAAAGTGCTAAATTCTTTTGCTCCGACTCCTGTGTTTATGATGGGTGATTTCAACAACGCGGCTGAAGTGCGTGGAGAAGGATATGACTATGTACTGCAATCCGGCTGGTCGGACACCTATCCGAATGCAGCAGTACGTGATGAAGGCCACACAGTGATTAAAGCTATTGCTGGTTGGGAAAGTAATGCGGAGCCGCTCCGTATTGACTTTATCTTCTCCAATAAGGCTGCACAGGTTCAATCCTCAACCGTTGTGCTGAACGGGAAAACTGGACCAGTTGTATCGGATCATTTTGGGGTTGCAGTTGAGTTGGAGCTGTGAGAAAGAAAGGAGGCCAGTTGCTTATGCAATTGGCCTTTTTCTTATAGATTTCGACTTGAAACGAATAACATATTGGATAACTATAGCGATCAACACCAAAATCAAATTGTAGTAAAAGGGAGTGTTGATGCTAAACCGTTCCATGAGTGCACCTGCGATGATCGGAGACACAATGGCCCCCAATTCGGACAAAGATACGACGTTGCCGATAAATGAGCTTCTATTCTCCTCAGGAATAACATCCCCTAGTTGCGAGTAAAAGGAATCCAGATAGCTGGCTCCTCCTATACCTCCGATGAACATCCCTAAGTATACGATCCACGGTTCTGTGAACCAAAGAAATAAGATGATTTCCACCATGATCAACAATAGACCGATGATACAAAGCATCAAGCGATCCTTAAGTAGATCAGATAGTTTGCCAATAAAGGGGGCTGATATGAAGGTCGATATGCCGATAATGGTAAAAGCTAAGCTGATTTCTGCGGGGCTCCAATGGAGTTTGTAGGTTGCATATACAGAGAAGTACGTTAAAAATATAGCGAATGCACTCATTTCAAGGAAATGAACGGTGGAATAGAGCAGTAGCTGTTTCGTTAGCATGGTTTTTCTTTTCGACTCATGAAGGGGTGCGTGCTGTTGCTGAGGTTTGGAAGAGAGACTGGGGAAGGTCATTCTGGAGACGGCAACGAAGGATATACATGAGAACATAGCAACGAAATAAAACGGAATGGATAAAGAAAAATAAGAAACAATAGCTCCACTCATAAGAGGCCCTAAAATCATACCGGCACCTTCACTGCTGCTGATATATCCATTGAGCATGCCTCGATTATCTGCGGTGCTCATATGGTTGATCGTGACTCTTACAAAGACGGTTAGCCCTATGGCTACCAAGCCTTGGAGGAGTCTCAGTAGGGATAGAATGATGAAGCTTGTTGCAATCGGAAACAGGAGCATACAAGCGATTTCGGCAATGAGTAAGCTCAACCCCAAGCGTTTTGCGCCAATCTTTTCATAAATTCGTCCTGCCAAGCCTCCACCAAGAAATCTACCTACATAAAATAGAGAAAATAAAATGCTCATGCCGAGTACGGATATCCCGAATTGCTCTACATAAATAGCAAAGAGTGGAAGGATCATACTTCCACTCATGTTAGCAATAAGGCTGATCACAATCATACAGGCAATATTACGATTTAAATATAAGTGTCTCACCATAACCTCGAAACCTCTCTTTGGTCTTGCATCATGGGAACCGTTATTCGGATTGCACCTGATTACGGGTAAACGGCTTCAGGTCGAGTTAGCGGGTTCCCATATAGGGTACGCAAGCGAGTTCCTCGCGGTGCCTAAATCCCATTGCAATGATGGAGGTATGAAGCAGCGGATGGGGGAATCTGGATTAGAGCGTGGTGTTGCCTTTAGGCTGGAAAGCCGCCTCCTGGTGGTGGCCAAGCTCCATAAATCCGGCGTAGTAGCACGATTTCACCCAAATGATATGAATTGTGGGAAGCGATATTCCGCAGTAGTCCTGCTTTCGTTTCACCTGGAAAATGAGCTAGTGAATCATCCAGTTGCGCGGTTTCGGCAATCTGCACAGCCTGATCTACGCCCTGTAAAAATTCGTTAATGACAGCCTGCCATGCCTCTTCGCTTTGCGGTCCAGTCTCTTTGGGCCAGCTTTCCATGACATTGCCCGGAAGCTGGGGCTTCCGTCCTTCCAAATGCTCCAGCATGAACTGCTGCCAGTAAATCATATGCTTCAGCAGTTGATAAATGCTGTAAGGCATTTCTGCATTTTTCTTCCCTGCCAGCTCGACGTCGATGTCTGGTAAAGCCCGAGCTACTCGAATATGTCCACGTTCCCCGACCAGTGATTTAACCAGTGCTTGACCGAATAATTGGTTTGCATCCGACATGTATCATCATCCCTTCTATGGAGAACTTGTTTCTAACTTATTCTCATTTTACGATTATACAATTATATTTTTCGAAATGAAAATACCCGCGTAGTATGAAGAGAAAGAAAAATAATTTTTAAAAACAGTTGATAATCATTCTCATTTGTACTAAAATAAAATTGTTTCAAAAGAAACAAAGTATCAACAATAGATATATTTTGTATATATACGGAAATGTTAAAGGGGAGCTTTCCGTATGCATATATTGTTTTCTATGAAACAAAAATGGGCTATAATGAAGGAGGAGTATGCCAAAGGAGTGACTACTTGTTCGTATGGAAAAGGCGACATCGGTTCAGCATGTCTATGATTTGCTTATTAAGATGAATCATCAGTGGGAGCAGCATCAGCAAAGAGAGAGCATGACCTTTCTCGAAGAAATCCGCGAGCACTTTGATGGAATGACTTCGCTCAATATGACGGATGTGCACGTTATGGATTGTATCGGGCGGCATGAGCCGATTAATGTTACGACATTAGCGGATCGAATTGAGCTGAGCAAGGGTACAGTTTCGAAAGTCAGCACCAAGCTGCTCAAGGAAGGCTGGATTCGCAGAACCCAGCTTAACGACAACAAGAAAGAAATTTATTTTCGGTTAACCCCGTTGGGGAAAAGACTCTTTCTTGTGCATGAACGACTGCATGTTAAGGTACAGCAGCAGTTATTTCAATTTTTAAATCGTTATAGCTCGGAAGATCTGAATGTCTTGAAACGTCTGCTGTCCGATGGTGTAGATCTCTTGGAAGCTATGGAGTGGCAGGGCAAGAGTCTGGACTAAAGGGATATCGAATCATCAACGATGGGCACCTGTTAATCTCCAAGTAATAGATACATGGGGAGATGCAGGTGCTTTTCTTTTAATGTCAGCATTTTGCATAATTCGATTCCCAACGCTCGAGGGTACAATATATAGACGGGCTAACCCGTTCCGATCTATATATTGCTGATTTGTGAATACTCTTGGGATTTATGCAAAATGCTTAGTGTAATAGCCGTTTTGCTTCCATATAGAGCACTTGTACGAATTTTTTCGTATTAATGCGGGCTTGGGACAGTGAAGGCTCCACATTGTTTTGCAGTTCCAGCATTTTTTTGCGGATTTCTGTAAAATCAAAAAATTTGGATGCATAATTTTCAAATTTAGGATGGGTATAGTCAGTCAATCCGAGCGATACTATATGGCTTAGCGTCTGGAAAATAGCACGGCGGACACGTTGCTCCGATGCCTTGATTTCCTTACTCAGCTCTACTGCTGAGGCTGAAGCCCCTAATCGTTTGGACGCTACATTAGCAAATATATCCTTCAACGGCGGGAACAGATAGGGAGATAGATTTCCTGTTTCCTCCTCATACTGGTCCAGAAATTCCAGCATGTCCAGTAAATCCATACTCCCGGCTTCGCCGATCATCCCCATTTCGGAGAGCAGAAACTGCCCGGAAGTTACGATGTTTCGGGTCGGTTCAATTGTTGCCGTTGGGTTATTCGTTGTGAACATCGACAACCCTTGAAGCGTGCGCTGAATATCCGTAATCGACTGCTGCATGCGCAGACGCTCAGCCACCTTATGAATAACTGCAATAATCTCCAGTCGATTCAAAGGCTTGGCCACATAATATTCAATACCGAGCGAGTATGCCTCGCCGATCATGTTTTTGGATTCGATGCGAGAAATCATAATGATTTTGCCGCTGAATTGATCGCCGAGTGCACGCACGGTCTGAATGCCATCACGAAGCGGCATCAGCAAGTCAATCAGCAATACATCAATCCGGTTCAGCTCCAGGAGGCCGCTATTCACGTAGGTACCATCCTCTGCTTCCCCGATGACTTCTCCTAAACCTTCGTCTTCAATAATGTCTGCCAGCATAGAACGAATTCCCTGATCGTCATCCACAATATAAAAACGCATCCGGGCTATCTTCCTTTCTCCGTCAGTTTCCGTAAAGGCAATGTAATTCTAAAAGTGGTCTGTAATCTATCTGTATTCTCTTCTTCATCCTGTTGCAGTTCAATCGTTCCTCCAAGGCTCTCCGCGACCTCACGTACATAAAACAATCCCATACCGGTCGACGGCTGTCCTTCCTCATCATACTTGGTCGTATACCCTGGTGTGAAGACCATTTCCCGTTTTCGTTGAGGAATCCCCGGACCGTTGTCGGTAACAATAAAGGAAGCTATATCCTCTTTTCCCGGTAGACAGCGAATGGAAACGTCAATCCTTCCGTTGTTCTTCATTGCTTCAACCGCATTGGCTGTCAGGTTATTAATAAGTGTCAAAACGGTATAAACATGCAGCTTGGGTAACAATGGATCGACATCTAGGGTAAAACGGATGGACTTGTCCAGCGATTGGGCGTATTTGCTGTTCGTTCGGATAATTAGCTCCCCAAGCTCTTGAGAAGCCATGTAATGCACTCCGCTTTCGGCATCAATCAGCTTGGACAAACCAGCAAAAATCCGCTGGCTGTCTTTTTTGATCTCGTGAACCTGTCCGGAAATACGAAGTGCCTGTCTGGCGTAATGTTCTCTATCCTTCAGAGATTCATCCTGCTGCAACTCACGGTACAGCTCGTAGCTTTCACGAGTGATTTGTTCTGCATGTGACAGCGTTTTGCCTAACTGGACCGACTCCTCATACAAGTCCGATACAAGGAGTAAAATTCGCTCCGTCTGCTGCCTTTGTGCCTCTTCATGCTGGACCGATTGATTTAACCGAATCATATTATAAAACCCAAGCACGAAGAAGCTGCGGATCATAGCCATGAAAGCTACTTTGCTGATCTTAATGATGTCCCAGAAATCGCCGTCCATGCTCCACCGGATGCTAAGTTCCGATACACTTGCGGCAACCTCAATCCCTACAGAGAGGATGCCCACGCGGAGTGCGCGGTAAGGCTCAGCATTAATGTTAAGGACCTGGAAGAGCAGACCGTAGATCATGTAATAAAAAAAGGTAGGGCCGTGCAGTGTCAGCAACTCTTCAAAGGGAAGGCCGGGCTGAGTGTAATGATTGAGTAAGATGCGAAAGGCGACTACCGCTATCCCTGCAAGCACTCCCGATAATGCAGGCGGAATATGACGAATAGATAACAGAAAGAAAAAAAATACAGGCGTACCAAAGCTGAGACGGAATGTATTAGCGAACGGGTGAATATTCAGCTCACCTGCGAGCGGTACAAATACAAGCATGAGCAGGAAAAGGAGCGTATTCAACTTCATCTATATTCACCTCCTGGGTATTCAGTCAGAAAGGCAATGTGAGCTAAATTCACAGGCTCGCCGTTAAAGTTTGTGAATTTATAGAAAAAAATAAATGCAGCTGTAGATAATTGTCGTTTTTTATAGATCAGATTGTAGTATAAATAACATCATTTGAATATTAAGAACAGCATACTGCAAAAATATACAAATCAGCCAGGGGGGACACGAAGTGAAAAAGATTAATTTGACGATGCAAATCTTTATCGGTCTGGCTTTAGGTATTATTATTGGTGCCTTATTTTACGGCAATTCAGGGGTGGAAGTCTACTTAAAGCCAATCGGCGATATTTTCATCCGCTTGATCAAGATGATTGTCGTGCCTATTGTGATCTCAACACTCATTATCGGCGTTGCCGGCGTGGGCGACATGAAAAAATTGGGTAAACTCGGCGGAAAGTCTATTCTGTACTTTGAGATTGTAACGACAATCGCCATCCTTTTCGGACTGCTTGTTGCCAACTTGGTTCGACCTGGTGACGGCGTAGACATGTCCCACCTGGCCAAGAGTGATATCCATTCCTATGTGGAGACTGCAGAGAAGTCAGGCCATAGTTTTATAGATACGATTGTGCATATTGTTCCTACCAATGTTATTCACGCCCTGGGCGAGGGGGATATGCTGGCTATTATATTCTTCTCCGTACTGTTTGGATTAGGGGTAGCGGCGATTGGTGACAAAGGCAAGCCTGTGCTGAATTTCTTTGAAGGCGTAGCCGACGCCATGTTCTGGGTAACCAATCAGGTCATGCGCCTGGCTCCGTTCGGTGTATTTGCCCTGATTGGAACGACAGTGGCCAAGTTTGGATTGGCCTCGTTATGGCCTTTATTGAAGCTTGTTTTGTCGGTGTACGGCTCCATGATACTGTTCATTGTGATTGTTTTTGGAATAATCGCCAAGCTTTGCGGTACCCGACTCTGGACTATGGTTAAAATTTTGAAAAGTGAGCTGTTGCTTGCATATTCGACGGCCAGTTCGGAAAGTGTTTTGCCTAAGATCATGGAGAAGATGGAGAAGTTCGGATGTCCTAAAGGAATTACGTCCTTTGTCATTCCGATTGGGTATTCTTTTAATCTGGACGGTTCCACCCTGTATCAGGCACTGGCTGCGATTTTCATTGCCCAAATGTACGGAATTGACCTGCCAATCACGACACAGATCACGCTGGTGCTAGTTTTGATTATTTCCTCCAAAGGTATTGCAGGGGTGCCAGGTGCTTCCTTTGTCGTTTTGCTCGCTACACTTGGAGCAGTGAACCTCCCGCTGGAGGGGTTGGCTTTTATCGCTGGTATTGATCGCATTCTGGATATGGCGCGTACGGTAGTCAATGTATTAGGTAACTCGCTTGCCGCTGTGGTCATGTCCAAATGGGAAGGCCAATATGATAAAGAAAAGGGCGAGGAATACGTTGCTTCAATTAAATAAGATGCAACGAACTGAATAGTTGCCAGAAAGAGCACTTTTGCGAAGTAATGCGAAGGTGTTCTTTTCATTTCCAGACTTATTAAGACCTTTCCTTTTTCGACATTTTTCGATGTTTTCTGTATGAATATATAGGTATATGGACATGAAAATGATTCTTATTACCTATGCTATTTTAGATTTATTTATAATGATTCTTAATAAAATTCCGATATTAAACTATATCGTTTTATATATTGGCTTAGAAGGGAAGAACATATATGTTTCTTAAAAAAAATGAGACCCACTCACTTGCTCCTTTAGTAGAAGAAAGCCGCAAACTTTCACAAAGAATACAGCAGAAGGATTATTCTGCCGCAATACAAGTTTCATCCCAATCTTCCGAGGTTCAAGAAATCGCAAACAATGTCAACCGAGCGCTTGAGTCCATGAAAAATGATGCTCAACATGTTGACATCCGTCTGAAGCTTGTTACCAAGGCTATAGAGATTGGCTTATGGGACATGGAGGTGGTTGCGGGTGATCCCGTCAATCCAAGTAATACATTCACATGGTCAGAAGAATTTCGTGCTATGCTGGGGTATCAGAGCGAAAAGGACTTCCCCAATGTATTAAACAGCTGGGCATCCCGGCTGCACCCCGAAGATCATGACAGAGCATTGACCGAATTGTCGGATCATTTGCTGGATTTTACGGGCAAGACGCCTTATGACGTACAGTATCGTTTGAAGCTGAAGCATGGAGAATACCGCTGGTTCCGGGCTACCGGAACGACGATCCGCGATCAGCAGGGAGTGCCGCTTCGGATTGCGGGCGCTCTGTTGGATGTGCACGACCAGAAGATTAAGTCCGAGGAGCTTCAGGCTCTAGTTACAAGATATGATCTCATCAATCGTGTTTTGGTGGAGGCTCCATATGATGTCATTCTGGCTGATGGAGACATTGAGAACCCGGATAATATATTTTGGTGGTCCCAGCAATTCCGCCACACCTTGGGCTTTAAGGATGAGCAGGACTTCCCAAGTGTACTAAGCAGTTGGAGCTCGCGTATACATCCTGACGATGCCGAGCATGCGTTTAAGGCTGTAGTTGACCATTTAAATGACTATTCAGATCGTACGCCATATGACATGGTGTGTCGCTTGCAAAGTAAAAATGGCGAATATCGCTGGTATCAAAACAGTGGAAGAAGCATACGCGATAGCAAGGGAGTACCTATTCGTATTGCGGGTACCATTCGTGATATTACTGTCGAAAAGGAAAAGCAGGCTGTTGCGGATGAGCTGACGCTCAAGATCCAGCATCTCTCCGATTCCATTACGGAAATGGTGAACGGCGTTAACTCGGTTAGTAACCAGGCGCAGGAGCTGGCAACGGCTCAGGAGCAATCGACAGAGGCAGCGAATCAAGCCAAAGTCAGTGCAGAAGAGACCCAAAACATTTCCAACTTCATTAAAGAGATTGCGAATCAAACGAATCTGCTGGGTCTGAATGCTGCCATTGAGGCATCGCGTGCGGGCGAGCAGGGGCGGGGGTTTGCGGTAGTTGCAGATGAAGTGAGAAAACTCGCCATACACAGTGCTGATGCGACCGGAAATATCGAGACTAGTCTGGACGAAATGAAGACACTCATCGAGCGGATTTTGCACAATATTGGTAATATGTCTACGCTGACACAAACACAAGCCGCGCTAACGCAACAAGTGAATGCATCTACAGACGAGATCAACAGCATGTCCAAAGCTTTGTTGGATTTTGCAAGAACGATGTAAGGCTTCATGTAGAAATGAGGCCGGGCCTTAGGCTCGGTCTCTTTACTGTTTTTGGAAGATGAACTATACTTTTCGAGGATAGATTTAAAACTCACCTCATAGTAACTTTATGTGGAAAAGAGGAATATACTTGAGCTTACTTAGTTCAATATTGGTCGGAATTGTAGCTCTGGAGCATGTGTACATTCTAATATTGGAAATGTTTCTGTGGACGACTCCGCGGGCGATGCGTACGTTCGGCACCTCGAAGGAGCTGGCGGAAGCAAGCAAATCCTTGGCTGCAAATCAGGGGCTGTACAACGGCTTTTTGGCAGCCGGATTGGTGTGGGGCTTGTTCTATCCGGATACTGTATTCGGGCGGCAAATCCAATTATTCTTTGTCATTTGTGTGGTAGTGGCTGCGTTGTATGGTGCATTAACTGCCAATAAGTCTATTTTATTAAAGCAAGGCCTGCCTGCCATCCTGGCACTAATCAGTTTGTGGATACCCTGAAGACACCCTTAACGGGTGTCTTCAGAGTGTCGAGAAAGTCTAGAGGACTTTTCGACACTTCTATTTTTATATGGGGAGACGCATCTTTTAAAATAAAAATCGATTTAAAACGATCTGAGGACCCTAGTTTTTAGACCACTAAGACAGTTTTAAACCCCCTGCAAAAAAACAGGGGGTTTCTCGACAGCCTGAAGACACCCTTAACGGGTGTCTTTTTCCTAGATTCGATCACATAATGTCTGGAATGCTAATGACAAGGGGAATAAACAGTTTTTGACCGATTGTAAATCCGACTATTCCGATTTATAATAAATTTATTACATACTAAGTGGACACGGGGGCTAGAGCGATGCGTCGTAATTTGACTGGTGTATTGGTATTTATTGTATTGATGTTGGTTGTAAGTGCATGCTCCGGCGGGAATTCTGGATCTACGTCTGAGACGAATGGGAATACACCCGGTACAGCTACCACAACAGCTGATAACGGACAGCCTAAAGATGGCGGCAGCCTGATCATTGGCGTACAAGCTGATCCGGTGGTGCTGAATCCGAACTATGCGGGTGATCGGGTAAGTCTGACGATAGATCAGGCGATATTCGCACCCTTATTTCAAGTGAACAATGGCAAAAAGACATTTTATTTGGCAGACAGTCTGACTCCTTCAGCAGACAAGCTGACTTATACACTAAAACTGAAAAAAAATCTGACTTGGCATGATGGCGAGAAGCTGACAGCTGACGATGTTGTTTTCACCATTAACAAAATTTTGGATGAGAAGCAGCACAGCTTTTTGAGAAGTAATTTTATGGTTAATGGCAAACCGGTTCAGGCGAGCAAGGTTGATGATACAACGGTGGATTTCAAGCTGCCTCAGCCAGCTCCTGCTTTTGAGGCAGCACTGGTACAGGTATCCCCGATTCCGAAGCACATTTTCGAGAATGAAGCGGATATTGAGAAAAGCACAAAAAACAACTCTCCGATTGGATCTGGTCCTTTCAAATTTAAAGAGTACAAAACCGGTGAGTACGTTACACTCGAACGGTTCGATAACTATGTTGGCGGAAAGCCGCATCTGGATTCAGTAACATACCGGATTGTTAAAGATTCAAATGCTGCGAATTTGGCCCTTCAAAATGGTGAGATCAATGTAAACTATCTCGATCCGCAAAATGTGGAGACCATTAAAGCAACAGATAAGTTTGACATTTTCCCTTACAGCGAAGGTCGCTTGGCTTATCTGATGTTTAATGAAAACAGTGATACGAAGCAGTTGAACAAAAAAGAAGTGCGGCAGGCGCTTTCTTATGCACTGAATCAGGATGAGTTGATTCAAGTCTCCTATGGCTCCAAAGATTATGCAGATACTGCGAAATCTGCTCTGACACAGGATGTACTGTATCACACGAATGACGTTGCATTTTTCAATAATGATGTGAACAAGGCAAAAGAGCTGCTGAAATCGGCTGGCGCTGAAGGACTGAAGCTGCGCATTATCATTCCGGGCGGCAACAAGGTACAGGAAGCACAAGCGCTCTATATCCAGCAGAAGTTCAAAGATATTGGCGTTCAGCTGGACGTGAACAGCATGGATTCCTCGGCATGGTCGCAAAAATTCGTCGATACGAATGCCAAGGACTTCGATCTGGCGATCAGCGGCTATATCATGGGGTATGATCCTGACGCGTATCGTATTTTGTATAGCACCGGATCATCCTCCAACTATTCGCATTATTCGAATAAGGAAGTAGATAAGCTGCTGGAAGAGGGCGCGGGTGAGTCGGATACGACTAAACGTGGAGCAATTTATAAAAAGGTACAAGAGCTGCTGGCTGAGGATGCTGTCATCTACCCGATTGCTTACACCAAGACTATTGTAGCCTTCGACAAGCAGTATGGCGGTATTGATCAGGCTGTGTTAAAGCCGGTCGTGATTTTCGAGGATTTGTCCAAAATTTATCACAAATAAGACAGGGTTTTCAAAAATAAGCTGGGCTAACCAGCTTATTTTTTTCGAAAACAGCAAGGGGAAGGGAAACGTATGAGACAACTCATCGCCAGAAGGTTGCTGCAAGTTATACCGATGCTATTTTTTGTGTCCATCGTCTGCTTCGGCTTGATCAAGCTGGCCCCAGGTGATCCGGTTCTCTCTTTTGTTACACCGAATATGCATCTGGAAGACATTGAACGAATGAGGCATAGCTTGGGGCTGGACCAGCCTGCTTATGTGCAGTACATATTATGGCTTAAAAAAAGCCTAACGGGTGATCTCGGCTACTCGCTAATTAATCACCAGCCTGTGCTGGATCAGATTCTCGATCGTCTGCCGGCTACAGCCGGGTTGATGGGGGCCTCCATCATACTGGCTGTGCTGATTGCAATTCCACTCGGTTTGACGGCTGCGGCTAATCGGAATCGCTGGATCGACAAGCTCATTAATCTGATGTCGTACATCGGAATTTCTGTTCCGCTATTTTGGCTCGGTATTTTACTTATTTATTTGTTTGCGATTTATCTGCATTGGCTTCCGAGTACAGGAATGCGTACCATCGGTACGGACTCGGTGCTAGATGTAATCAAGCATGGGATTTTACCATGTTTTGTACTGGCCTTCGGCTTTCTGTCTGTGTATGTGAGGTACATCCGTTCCAGCACGATTACGCAGCTCAAGGAAGAGTATGTGCAGATTCAATACGCGTTCGGATCTGGAAAAAGACTGGTTTTGTTTCGACATGTGCTTAAGCATGTGCTGTTGCCCATCATTACGCTGCTCGGAATGTCGGTTGCGGACCTGGTGGCTGGAGCCATTGTGACGGAGACGGTATTTTCCTGGCCGGGCATTGGCTCGCTGGGCATGACGGCGGTAAAAGGGATGGATTATCCCGTCATCATGGGGATTACTTTATTTTCCGCTCTGCTGCTGATCCTGGGTAATCTGCTTGCAGATATCTTGTATAGCATCGCGGACCCGAGAATTAAATCAACGAGGTGAATTCATGAATCGGAGCAAATGGCGCAACATGGGGATCGAGCTGATGACGAGCAAAATGGGCGCCGTCGCCCTCATACTATTGATCGTATTCTCGCTGGGGGCGATTTTCGCATTTTTATCGCCACAGGACCCGAATAAGTTGAACGTGCTGGAGCGTCTCCAACCACCGGGAGCGGCACACTGGTTTGGGACGGATGATTATGGGCGGGACTATTTTACAAGAGCACTGTACGGCGGACGTGTATCATTGCTGGTAGGCTTCGCGTCCATGATTATTGCGACCAGTATCGGTGCAGTGGTAGGGATTGTGAGCGGGTATTTTGGAGGATGGATCGACAATCTGCTTATGCGGGTTTTGGAGCTGATCATGTCAATTCCGTCTTTCTTGGTTATTTTGCTGCTGAGTGTGTTTTTGAAGCCGGGCGTCGGCAATATCATTGTCATTATCGCACTGCTCATGTGGATGAACATTGCCCGTGTGGTTCGTGCAGAGACAATGACGTTGCGCGAACGGGAGTATGTACTATACGCCAAAGCTTCGGGACAAAGCACGTTGGGTATTATTATGAAGCATATCGTACCGAATCTGATTCCGGTAATTATTGTAGGGGCGACGAACAATATCGCTTCAGCGATTATGATGGAATCGTCACTGAGCTTCCTCGGCTTTGGTGTTCAGCTGCCGAACGCTACGTGGGGCAGTATGCTGAATAATGCCCAAGGATATATTGCACAGGCCCCATATATGGCATTATTCCCGGGTCTACTTATTTTACTGACTGTGTTGAGCTTTAATGTTTTGGGGGATGTGCTGCGTGTAGGCTTTGAACCCAAATTAGTAAAACGATGATTCATAGTACAGGTCCATTACAAATGGCTCCAGGAGCGACAGGAAGGAGCGAAAACACAATGACAGAATATCTACTGTCCGTCGAACAGCTGGAGGTCTCCTTTTTCACTCGTGAAGGGGAAAATCAGGCAGTTCGAGGGGTTAGTTTTCATATTGATGCTGGAGAAACGGTAGGAATCGTAGGAGAATCCGGGAGCGGCAAAAGTGTTACAGCGAAAGCGATCATGTCGATGATTGCCCCGCCGGGCAAGCGGCTGAACGGCGATATTCGTTACCGGGGACAAAGCCTGACCGCTCTGACGGAAAAGCAATGGCGCAAAATACGCGGAAACCAGATTGCAATGGTTTTTCAGGACCCGATGACCTCGCTGAATCCGGTCAAAAAGGTTGGCTATCACCTGGTTGAGGTGATTCGCAGACATCAAGGACTGAGCAAGGAAGCGGCTACGCAAGCAGCTGTAGAACTGCTGCGACAAGTAGGCATTACCGAGCCGGAGCGCCGAATGAACCAATACCCGCATCAATTCAGCGGCGGGATGCGCCAGCGGGTGATGATTGCCATGGCGCTCTCGTGCAGCCCGGAGCTGCTGATTGCAGATGAGCCGACTACAGCGCTGGACGTAACGATTCAGGCACAAATCTTGGAGTTGCTCAAGACGCTAAAGCAGCAATCCGACATGTCCATTGCTCTGATCACCCATGATCTGGGCGTCGTCGCCCAGGTGTGTAGCCGTGTCATCGTCATGTACGGCGGCATGGTGATGGAGGAGGGACGCGTGGACGATATCTTTTATCGTCCGGGCCATCCGTATACGCAGGGCCTGCTGCGTTCTGTGCCCCAGCGCACGAACGGCTTCCGCAAGCGGCTGGTGCCGATTGAGGGCACGCCGCCGGACCTGCTGAACCCGCCATCAGGCTGTCCGTTCATGGAACGGTGCCCACACGCGTTTGCCCGCTGTGTGGAGCGGCCGCCGATGGTGGAGCTACGCCCGGATCAGCGAGCAGCCTGCTGGTTGAACGAGCCGGACGCAGTGCCTGCTGGAGTCTACGAGACGCCCGAAGCGGGCCAAGCGGAAGGGGGGAATAACGGTGAGTGAAGCAAATGATGTATTGGGTGAGCATCAGCCCTTGGTGGAGGTACACCAGCTTAAGAAGCATTTTGTGACCGCAAAGGATTTGTTAGGGCGTAGCTCTGAGGTGCTCAAGGCGGTGGATGGCGTGAGCTTTCAAATCAAGCGTGGCGAGACGTTCGGACTGGTCGGTGAGTCAGGTAGTGGGAAATCAACGGTTGGACGCTGTCTGACGCGATTATACGATTATACAGAAGGTACGGTACGTTTTGACGGTCAGGATATTTCCAAGCTGAACGATAAACAGCTCAAGCCGCTGCGTCGGCGCATTCAGAGCATTTTTCAGGACCCATATTCCTCTCTTAATCCGGGTATGAACGTGCTTGACCTGATCGGTGAGCCGATGGATATTCACAGATTGCATCAGGGTAGTGAGCGTAAAGATGCTGTAGTAGCTTTGCTTGAAAAGGTAGGGCTGAAGCGGGAGCATCTGTATCGCTACTCGCACGAGTTCAGCGGCGGGCAGCGCCAGCGGATTTCCATCGCTCGTGCTCTGTCCGTGAACCCCGAGTTCATCGTCTGTGACGAGCCGATTTCGGCACTGGATGTGTCCATTCAGGCGCAGGTCATTAACACGCTGGAGGATCTCCAGCAGGAGTTCGGGCTGACGTATCTGTTCATCGCCCATGACTTGTCGATGGTGCGACATATTTCAGACCGAATCGGTGTGATGTACCATGGGCGACTGGTAGAAGTAGCCGATGCAGATGAACTGTATGAGCAGCCCGCTCACCCTTATACGCAGGCGCTACTGTCCTCCATCCCTGTGCCTGATCCCAGAGCAGTCGGAGAGCGGGAGAGACTGGGGGGAGGCTTGGCCCAACCAGACGGTTCATTAGTATGGGACAAGGATAACAACAGTACAACCGAGCTGAGAGAAATCAGTCCCGGCCATTATGTAGCATACCCGGTTAACCTTTAGGGTTAAGAGCGGTTGTACGATGTGCATGACCCAAAGGAGGTAAAAAATGATGACTGAATCGACGACGAAAAGAGTACGTATTTCCCAATGGGACGCACTCTTGCTGGAATCATTACGCTCTTTAGGCTGGTCCCAAGAGGAATTAATCCGTTGGGTGCAGCAAAATGAGCTGCCAACGGACGGACCATCCGATTTTGATTATACAGAGCTTGTCACCGGGCTGGCGTCCCAAGAGCCGGAGGTGTTTGTCAGCGCGGTAACGGACGGATATCAGATCAAGTACAATACGATCCGGGGCATTCGTTCGTGGATTGCCGTTGCGTTCGGGCGGGAGCCTGAGCTGTCACTAGAGGAAGGAAGCGAAGCCGTTACATCCGAACTGACGAAGGCTGAGTATGATCGGCTGGAGAGAGTGCTGTCGTTAGGATGGTTCATCCAGGAAGTACATCCCGCGGCGGGCGAGACTTCAGGATTATACCGAATCGTGCCTGCTGCACAGACGAATTAAATCATGGGGATGGAGTAACACCATTCACCAGAAATGGAAACGAGCTGACCGTGAAGGCCAGCTCGTTTTTTTAATGCAATCCTTCTTCATCTTTTTTATTCAGCATAACCAGACTATTGTGAATGATCCGTGTCATGCAGTAAAAGCAGGCCATTCTGGTGGTTTGCATAATGTCTCCCAACAACATGGACATCGATTCCATATCGGAAAAGTGTCGGATAAGAATCCGATTAATAATTCCTTCACCAAACCAGACAAAATATAGCGGAACAATCATCTTTTGAATATAACGGGCTTTGCGCTCCAATTCGGGGTGGAGCGCAAAGTACCTATAAATATGGGTGAATGTATTAGAGAATCCCCACAAGTTAATAAAAGGAATCATGCGAGCAATGGCTCCCACGGTACGAATCGGATAATCGGAATGCTTTTGCCGGATGGCTTTATGTACTTGAACTAGCCAGATCAGATAGGTTACAAAACACAAGTAGTACAGCACAAAGCTAAAAACTGTAAATTTTTGCTCCAGCTCGTATAGATGATCATAATAAAAATCATTTGCGTAGATATACACTAATGTAAAAATAAGGATGATAAATTCGCCTATAGTGCCCACTGCTAGTAAGGCTTGATGTACGCTGCCAACTGTCTTGGATGGGAATGCTTTGGAATCTGGATCATTCAAGATGTACTTCCTCCCAATCTAGTTGCTTCAAATACACGATAGCATCCTCCAGTGTTTCTACGGGGATAATGCGTAACTTGAGTCCATGCTCCTTTTGAACTCGGGCAGCCTCTGCTTCGTTGCCTTCCTCACCGTACCATTCATAATCTGCCGGTACGAAAAATAGATCAACCTTTGCCGCCTCGGCTCCCAGCAGCTTTTGCTCCAGTCCACCGACTGATCCGACATCTCCGTATTCTTCCATTGTGCCAGAGCCTGCGATTTTGTGACGTCCGCCATCTGAAAAGTCGATATTATTGGCTTCCTCATACAGTCCGATACCTGTCATCAGACCCAAGGAATTTCCCGAAAGATCCTGCAAATGAGTCAATAGCTCCGCATAGCGAGCATCCTCCAATTTGTTAAGATTCGAGAAAGTCGCCGTAGCCCCAGCTGTGTCGCTGTCTACGCTTAATTCCGTCGCTGCATGTACGGCTTGCATGGCAGAATATTTTAGCGTGTCCGTCTCTGTAAGGTCCTTCAAATAAGAGTCCACTTCATCAGGGGCAAGAGGTTCAAATTTAATCGCTCCCCCAGATACATTTTCACTGGAATATACATTCCAACGCTCCAGGAGATTGTTAGCAATACCCGTTTGCACAGACGCGAAAAACACGCTTCCCTGAACGCCAAGATCTTTGACCGGATGCATTTCTCCCTGCAAAATATACTGCGCAGGCATAGGCCTTGTTCCAATAAAGGCAGCGATAGCGGGGATCAGCAGCAGCGCGAAGATGAGTATACGTTCTCTGTTTATGCCAAATATCTTTTTGAGGAGATATGGATTACGGCTTGGCACCTCATTCACAACCTTTCCAACTGTTCTCATACGGATATCATCGGTTGAAATGATTAGAAAGGTTACATTTTTCACCATAAATGACCGATAAGAGTATAGTAGTATTCATATTTTTTACGCTCTGCCAGATCATCAGACGCTCATTTTTTATGCTATATTTTATACATAAGGAAAATTTGAGAGTTGAGGTGCAGCATGACATCAATGACTATTGTCGAATCATCCGTCAAACCAGGATTAATGGCTTTTCAGGCAAGCACTGAAGATCAGGAGCAGGTTCAGGAGTTAATTTTAAAGACGGCCAGATGGCTGCACAGCAAAGGCTCTACGCAATGGGGACGCTTACTAAAAGGAAAAGATGATCATAACCTAGGCGGTGCTATTGCACGCGGAGAAGTGGTTATTTTCCGAGCATCAGAGGATCATGGCTTGGCAGGCGCAGTGATCTTGCAGCAGCAACCCAGTGCATGGGACCGTAAGTTGTGGGGACTAGACGAAACGGATTCTGAAGGAGGAACCTCAGTATATCTGCATCGTTTGGTTGTGGATCGCGATAGCACCGGGAAGGGGCTAGGCCGTGAGCTGATGCAATGGATTGAACGAGGCATCCACTTCACAGGCAAGGATCGAATCCGTTTAGACTGTATTGCGGGCAATGACAAGCTTAGCGAGTTTTACAGACAATGCGGTTATACGTATATAGGCGAAACGAACGGCTATAATATTTTTGAAAAGATGCTTATAAAGTCATAGAAAACGGAATCATACTGAAGGAATACGAAAGAAGGAAGCAGGTGATCTGCATTCTTCTTTTTTTGTTGTATAGCCCTTTACTTTCCCTTGGTCGCTGTCATATCAGAGCCCCAAAAGAAAAAAATTTATATAAAAATGAAAATGGGGATATCGCGCCTCCCCCTCCTACATATGATGATAGGGAAAGTTTTGTAAGCGCTTCAAAATAAGGATGACATACAACCATGCGAAGCTACAGGAGGCGGTTAAGGTGGACAATTACATGAGCTGGATAAAGATTGGATTTTTTCTCAGCGTTCTGTTTTTACTTGCAGCGGCATGCAGTACCTCTCCCAAAATAGAGGAGACAGAAGGGCAAAAAGTGCGACTTACGATGCAGGCTTGGGGTAATCCTGCGGAGGTGAAGGTGTATCAGCGGGCGCTGGATGCATTTGAAAAGGAAAACCCAAATATCGAGGTTAAGCTGGTGCCTGTACCGGGAGACCAATATGAGCAAAAGCTGTTGACACAGCTTCAGGGAAGTCGCGGACCGGATGTGTTTTATTCGTATGAATCGACGATTGCGCGTTTGATCGGGGCGAAGCAGGTACAGCCTTTGGGTGAGTTTTTAAAAAGTGATGCGAGTGATGTGAAGGCTGAGGATTTTCCGGAAGGATTGTGGGGACCGGCAAAGCGTGATGGGGAAATTTATGGGGTCACTCCCGACTCCAACCCAATGGTCATGTATTACAACAAAAAGGTATTTAAGGAAGCAGGCGTGAAGACGCCGCAAGAATACTATGACGAAGGCAAGTGGAATTGGGACGCCTTTGAAGAGGTTACATCCAAGCTGAAGGCAGCCGGAAAGCAGGGTTATATTGCGGAAAACTGGTGGGCTCACTGGTATTCATGGGTGTGGTCGAATGGCGGTCAGATCTTTGATGAACAAGGCAAATATGTGCTGGACCACAATGAAAAGGGCAAGGAAGCCTTCGGTTTTATGTACGATATGGTGAAAAAGGGAAATGCGGTATATCTCGGCTCGCTTCCCAAAGGGCAAGGGGCTGACGCGATGTTCATGTCCAATCAAGTCGGTATGCTGGCGGCGGGAAGATGGCTGGAACCCTTGTTTAGCCAAAATAAAAGCCTCGACTTCGATTATATCTACTGGCCATCCAATACCGGTAAGAATGAGCCCGTTGCCATTCCGGTTGCCTATGTAGCTGTAAACAAAAATAGTCCGCATGTGCAAGAGGCCATGAAGTTGGCAGCATTCTACGTCTCTGTGAAGGGGCAGGAGGCCCGGCTGGTTGAAGGTGGGAATGCCATGGGTACGCTTGCTGCCGCAGATGAGAGCATTATGAAAAAGGCGACAATTGAGCATTCAAGCTATTTGACCGAAGGACGTAACATAGGGCATGCTCATGGATCTGCACTGGCCTATGATGCTCAGGTGCCAGGGCTGAACTCGGATATCACGGAAACCATCGATCTGATGTTCCTGGGCAAGCAGGATGCTGCGGCAACTATTGAAAAGTTGAATCAGATCATATCCAAGGCGGTCAAGTAGGCACGGGGTGGGTCGTGACCGGGGAGGAAGGTGACAAGATGCAGAAAAAGCATCAAGCGCTGTGGGGCTATCTATTTATTGGCCCCCAGTTTTTGGGTCTGTTATGTTTTTCGCTGTTGCCGTTGCTATATGCACTTTACTTAAGCTTTGTAAACTGGGATGGATTTGGCGTACCCTTGTTTGTCGGCTTGGACAATTTCAAGGGCCAATTATCTGATCCTGATTTTTGGAAGGCACTCATCAATACGATGTACTATATGGTGCTGGTCATTCCGGCGGGGATTATATTGGCTCTGCTCGTAGCCATCGTGCTCAACAAAGTGAAGGGCAAGGAAATTTATCGCTTGTTCTTTTTCATGCCTGTCGTAACCAGTTCGGTATCGGTTGGTGTCATCTGGATGTGGATACTGAACGGCGAATTTGGCATTTTAAATCATCTGCTGCGAGCGATTGGGATTACAGGCCCGATGTGGCTTACCGATACGCAGTGGGTGATTCCGTCGATTGCGCTTTTGAGCATATGGTTGGGACTGGGATATAATATGGTCATTTTTCTGGCAGGACTCCAGGGTATCTCCAAAAGCTATTACGAGGCAGCCGAAATTGACGGGGCCAGCAAGTTCCAGCAGCTAAGGTATATTACATTGCCGCTGTTGTCACCGACGACCTTTTTTGTGACCATCATGATGGTCATCAGTTCTTTTCAGGTGTTCGATCAGGCGTTTGTCATGACGAATGGAGGGCCAGCCAAAGCAAGCTATACGCTGGTGTACCACATTTATGATCAGGCGTTCATTGACTTCACGATGGGAGAAAGTGCTGCGGCAGCAATGATTTTGTTCGTGATCATTCTCGTATTTACACTGCTGCAATTTAAAATGCAAAAGAGGTGGGTGCACTATGGAGATTAGTTCCAGAGGTAGGGTATTCCTGCGCCATGTGCTGCTCGCTGTCGGCTCTTTAGTCATGTTTTTTCCATTCCTGTGGACTGTTCTCAGTTCCCTGAAGGATATTTCTCAAATTTTCGTCGTCCCACCTCAATGGATTCCTGATCCGTTCGTATGGAGCAACTATCCGGCATCGCTGGAGGCAATGCCCTTCGTGCAGGCGTATATGAATAGCTTTTACATTACGGTGATCATCGTGACAGCGACACTGATTAGCGCGTCTATGGCGGCGTATGCTTTTGCTAAAATCCGATTTCCGGGCTCGAACATACTGTTTATCTTGTTCCTCGCTACGATGATGGTGCCCAAGCAGGTGACGATGATTCCGTTATATTTGGTGATGGATCGCATCGGTTGGCTGGATACACATTGGTCGCTGATCGTACCTGGAGCCTTGTTTAATGCATTCGCAGTGTTTCTGCTCCGCCAGTTCGTCATGGGTATCCCACGCGATCTAGAGGAAGCGGCGGTAATGGATGGGGCGGGCTACATTCGTATTTACTGGAGCGTCATTTTGCCACTCATTCGTCCGGCATTGGCGGCGATAGGGATTTTCACCTTTTTGGGTGCCTGGAACAGCTTTCTTGATCCGCTTATCTATCTCAATACACCGGAGAAATTCACGGTTCCGCTTTTACTTAACAATTTCAAAGGGTTATATACCGCCGATTGGTCACTGATGATGGCGGGTACCACCATTTCTGTTGTCCCGGTGCTAATCGTCTACATCATTGCCCAAAAGCAAATTATTGAAGGCATCACCTTGACGGGAATTAAGGGGTAGGGGCATCTCTCTACTCCTTTTTGTATTTTTTTCGGTACTGTAGTGGGGTGTGCCCGGTAAGGTGCTTGAATACACGACCAAAGTGAGCGATGCTGTCAAAACCCGTTTTTTCAGCAATGGAAGTCACTTTCCAGCTTGTTTCTCTTAAATACGCCCGAGCCTGCTGGACCCGCACATCCTGAAGATATTCTACTAAGGTAAAACCTGTTGTCTGCTTGAAAATACGGCATAAATACGTGCTGCTAATATAAAAATGCTCAGCCAGCCGATCTAGCGACAGGCTCTCGTCATAATGAGCATGCAGGTATGCGATGACCGAGTACACGCGCTGCTGCTTTTCGCTACGTTCCGGTGCAATGGTATCGGCAGTGGCCGATTGTATGCGCCGGATACGGATAAGGAGCTGGAGTAGCAAGCTCTGGAGATATAGCTGGCGGTAGGCATGTTCTTGGTGGTATTCATCTAGCATTTGCCGGAATAGGTGTTCCAGCTCGCATTGTTCTTCCGCGGAGGGGCGAAGCAGAAAGCTTTTCTCTGGCAGAAGAAGCTGGTTCTGATCGCTGGAGGGAGAGACGGTCATTGACGAGGCTGCAAATTCTTCATCAAAGTTAATCAAAATCCGTTCATGGCTACCGCTACCCTTGTTACTCGTACGGTGAAAATCATGTTTGCTGATCCAAATCAGATCGCCCTTCTGGAGGGCGTATACCCGTTGATTAATGTAGTAGTAGCGCTCTCCTGCCAGCAAATAATAGATTTCGTGCGCTTGGTGGACATGGTCGGCGGACATGCTGAATGGCACCTTCCGAAACGCTTGCTCGATGGCAAAACGGGGTGTAGCGATCATATCGATAGTCTCCTTTAGTGAAAGAATACATAAGGATAATATATGTATATTTTACGGGAAAAATCATAATAAAAGCGAAGATTTTGCTCTTTCTTATACTATAAAATAAAAGCAATTCATGTAAAGGGTGTGAACCAATTGGCTAAAATCAAATATGCACTTGTGGGTACCGGAGGAAGAGCCGAATTTTTTTACGGTGAAGTTGTTACCGTTTTCAAAGATACCTCGGAGCTGATCGCGTTCTGTGACGTCAATCAGACGAGAATGGATTATGCCAATCGTCTGCTGCAGGAGAAATACGAGCATGAGCCGATTCCGACCTATAAAGCTCACGAGTTTGATCGGATGATCGCGGAGACGCAGCCGGATATCGTCATTGTCACGACCATTGACCGGGTGCATCATCGGTATATTATCCGGGCGATGGAGCTGGGCTGTGATGTCATTTCCGAGAAGCCGATGACGGTGGATGAAGATAAATGCCAAGACATTTTGGATGCCATAGACCGCACGGGACGGAAGCTGCGCGTCACCTTTAATTACCGCTATGCGCCGCATAATACGAAAATCCGTGAGCTGATCATGGACGGAACGCTCGGAGAGGTGCTGTCAGTCAATTTTGAATGGCTGCTGAATACACAGCATGGCGCGGATTATTTCCGTCGGTGGCACCGGGACAAGCGCAATAGCGGCGGTCTGCTGGTGCATAAATCGACGCATCATTTTGATCTGATGAACTTCTGGCTTGGCTCGAAACCGGAGACGGTGTATGCGATGGGGGATCTGAAATTTTATGGCCGGGAAAATGCGGAGCAGCGTGGCGTGACGGAGTTTTATCAACGGGCTTACGGCAGCAAGGCAGCGGAAAATGACCCCTTTGCGCTACACCTGGACCGTAACGAGCATCTAAAAAGCATGTATCTGGATGCTGAGCATGAGGATGGCTATGTGCGGGATCAAAGCGTATTTGGCGACAATATCAGCATTGAAGATACGCTGAGTGTCATGGTGAAGTATCAGAACAAGACGGTAATGAACTATTCGCTGAATGCTTACATGCCTTGGGAGGGCTTTATCATCGTATTTAACGGCACGAAGGGACGGATGGAGGTTCGGGTATCCGAGCAATCCTATGTTAATTCCGGTGGCAGCAAGGCAGATGAGGGTGCGCTAAAAGAGAAGACCATCACCATCTATCCCCACTTTGCAGCACCTTATGAGGTCGAAGTAGAGGAAGGCCAGGGTGGTCATGGCGGAGGAGATCCAGTTATGCTGCGTGATATTTTCGATAAGCCGGCAGAGGATCGGTTCCATCGTGCGGCCTCACATATGGACGGTGCATGGTCCATTTTAACAGGCATTGCCGCCAACCGTTCTATGCGTACAGGTCAACCGGTGAAGGTGGAGGAACTGGTGCGCTTGTAATGAGCAGTAAATTTAATACCGAAAAGCCCCCTCTAACTAGATGAATAGAGGGGGCTTTTCGGTTGTATTTATATATAGAATGCACCTTACATCTTACGGCACTTTATTTTATTATTTATCGGCAGTCAGTTCCCGGGTTCCCAGTTGTTGTACAGGACGATGGTTATCGGGGAAAATGGCAGCAAACTGGTTGATTTGGTCTGCGGACATTTCAATAGGCTGCTCCAGCACTGTCCAATTTACATGTTCTGTGCATGGCGGGGTAGTCAGCGATCCATTGTAGCGAACGGAGTGCAGGTCTTTTGGCAGCAGCGCAGCGAGATCTATTTTTTCATCTAGAGCCGCCGCTTCTTGGGAATTATCTTTCGGTAGTTTGGACCAAATGCGGTTGAAAGCCTTGTTTTCTTTGCCACTTTGGATAAGGACTCCTAAGACAGCTGTGCTTCCGTTGTCGCTTTGATGGACAAAATGAAGCTCCATTTCAGCATTTTTACCATCTATTTGGTGTTCGCTCGGGTGATGAAAATGAAACTGCTTTAAAGTGAATTTAGTACCGTCCAGCATGATGCTATTGCTGGCATCGGCAACATTGATTTGCACAGTGTGCCCATTGTTCAAAATGGATGCTTTCGTATTAGTGTAATGAACTTGCAGCGGTTGCTGCGTTTGCGATGCTTCCAAATGGGTATGCTCTATATTGACAGGAGATTGTTCGTGGCCGTTACCACAAGCAACAAAATCTTTTTCCAGCTCTCCCCAATGCTCCGGTCCCTGATCTCCTTCATAAGACCAGTGCGGGCCTTTTTGAACAACCGCATGAGCGTTGGTAGCTGATAAGGATGAAGTGCTGGTGGTACTAGAAATGGCGGGCTGTGAATTGCATCCTGTTACTGATACAACCAAGATAATGGCAAATATGCTGAACAGGCAACCTTTCCAGTTTTTTTTCATGTTTCTTTATCCTTCTTCCAAATAGAGTATGTGAAACTTTTTACATTGTAAATTATTGTACAAAGTTCCTACAAGGGTCCAAGGACTTAGAAAGAAGCATTTTTCGATTAAATAGTTTTAAGTTAGTAAGTTAGATTTATGTTTGTCCTTTTTGGGCAAGAGTTACTATAATAATGGAGTGTGCATTACAAAATAATTCCATATTATTTAAAGGAGAGATCTACATGAAAGCAGCAATTGTTACAAAAGACAAGAAAGTCAGTGTAGAAGAGAAACCTTTACGCTCCCTGAAGCATGGGGAAGCGTTAGTCCAAGTCGAGTATTGCGGAGTTTGCCACACAGATTTACATGTGAAAAATGCGGATTTTGGTGATGTCACAGGCAGAGTTCTGGGGCATGAAGGTATTGGGAAAGTCATTGAATTAGGTGAAGGAGTAACCAGTCTTAAGATTGGTGATCGCGTAAGTATTGCCTGGATGTTCCAAAGCTGCGGTCACTGCGAATATTGCCTAACCGGGCGGGAAACGCTGTGTCGTGAAGTTAAAAATGCCGGATATACGGTAGACGGTGCAATGGCAGAGCAATGTATTGTCACAGCTGACTACGCGGTCAAAGTACCAGATAGTCTTGATCCTGCCGCTGCAAGTAGTGTAACTTGCGCAGGGGTTACCACATATAAAGCAGTTAAAGTAAGTGAAGTCAAACCAGGACAATGGATCGGTATCTTCGGCATTGGTGGCTTGGGTAACCTGGCTGTGCAATACGCCAAAAATGTATTCAATGCTAAAGTTGTAGCCTTTGACATCAGTGATGAAAAACTAGAACTGGCCAAACAAATTGGTGCTGACTATATCGTTAACAGCATGAAAGAAGATCCGGTCGCTCGAGCTAAGGAGTTAACAAACGGTGCTGGTCTGGATGCAACCGTGGTTACTGCTGTTGCCAAAACACCTTTCAACCAGGCCATCGACGTTGTGAAGGCTGGCGCGCGTGTCGTAGCTGTAGGTCTCCCAACCGATAAGATGGATCTGGACATTCCACGTCTGGTTCTGGACGGCATTCAAGTTATTGGCTCCTTGGTCGGCACTCGTGAAGACCTTAAAGAAGCGTTCCAGTTCGCTGCAGAAGGTAAAGTTGTCCCTCTTGTACAAAAACGTCCGCTCGAAGACATTAATGAGATCTTCGAGGAGATGGAGCAGGGCAAAATCCAAGGACGCATGGTCATTGATTTCACAAATTAAAATGATGTCCAATTCGTAACCCTTGGAATTCGGAGAGAGAGAAAGCGCCTGCTGATGTATTGCGGGCGCTCTTTTTGGCTTTACAAATTATTCAGAATGTTATCTTCCAAAACCGCAGATTTATCCCCGTATTCTTTAATAATATGTCTTTCTCCCCAAGCACAAAGAGAATCTAAAATGCCTTTCAGACTACATCCATATTCACTAAGCTCGTACTCCACCTTGGGTGGAACCTGATTATAGCTAATCCGATTGACAATGCCGTCTTCCTCTAATTCACGAAGCTGCTGAGTCAGCATTTTTTGTGTTATGGAAGGCATCATCCGTTTTAATTCGCTTGTCCGCATCTTTCCATGTGTCAAATGACACAGAATGACGCATTTCCATTTCCCCCCGATCACCTCTAACGTCGCCTCAACAGAGATATTGTATTTTTTCTTCCCCAATGCCGATCCCCCCATGTGTATCGCTTCTGTTATACATACCTTAACAGCCTGTTTTGATCAAAAAGAACTTTATTTAGGGTACTTTTTAGTACCTATATCACTAAAAAGTACGTACTGTTCATATTTGCTTGAATAACTCATAATAACATCTGCTGGTCGAAGATTTCTATAGATAGGAGTGAAAAACATGTCGCCAGAATCAAAACGAAGTATCTGGCCATTACTGGCTCTAGCCGTAAGCGCCTTTGCGATTGGGACAACTGAGTTCATCAGCGTGGGACTGCTTCCCCTGATTGCTGAAGACTTGCACATATCTGTAACGATGTCTGCACTAACTGTAACGCTGTATGCATTAGGGGTCACCATCGGGGCACCTGTCTTGACCTCATTAACATCAAGTGTTCCCCGTAAAACGTTGCTGCTGTGGATCATGATTATATTTATTGCAGGCAACAGCCTCGCTGCGGTCTCTAGCGGAATTGCCTTGCTGCTGATTGCACGTGTGATCTCGGCGTTCGCTCATGGGGTGTTCATGTCCATCGGTTCCACCATCGCGGCCGATCTTGTGCCGGATGATCGGCGAGCGAGTGCGATTTCCATTATGTTCTCCGGGTTGACCGTAGCCACGGTTACAGGCGTACCTTTGGGTACCTACATTGGGCAGCAATGGGGTTGGAGGGCAGCATTTATGGCGATTGTGGTCGTCGGTGTAGTGGCACTCATCGCCAATCTGATTCTGCTGCCATCTACGCTGCGCAAAGGGAACAAGACTCCTTTCCGCGAGCAGGTCAAACTGGTTACCAATGGTCGCTTGCTACTCGCATTTATCATTACAGCTTTGGGGTATGGAGGCACATTTGTGGTATTTACTTATTTATCTCCATTACTTCACGACATAACCGGATTTCAGCAAAGTACGGTAACGTTTATACTTTTGCTGTATGGAATTGCGATTGCCATCGGGAATGTTATTGGCGGAAAAGCAGCAAACCGCAAGCCGCTTTCAGCTTTGTTTTACATGTTTCTGATTCAAGCAGTGATCCTGTTTCTCCTGTTGTTCACGGCACCTTTTAAAACGGCAGGACTGATTACGATCTTCTTTATGGGATTGCTTGCGTTTATGAACGTGCCCGGGCTACAGGTATATGTCGTCATGTTAGCCGAACGGTTTGCACCCAAAGCTGTCGATGTTGCCTCTGCTGTTAATATTGCAGCTTTCAACGCAGGGATAGCCATCGGAGCTTATGTAGGCGGGATTGTAACGGATTCACTCGGTCTCATTCATACGGCCTGGATCGGGAGCATTATGGTTTTCGTTGCGGTTTTGCTCACAGGCTGGAGTCGTATGCTCGAAAAAAGGGATATAACCCCCATTACAGGTTAAAGCTTTTAAAAAATAGAGAGGAAGATTCAAAATGACACAAAACTTACAAAGCACAACATTGTTAAACAACGGAGTTCGCATGCCTTGGTTTGGCATCGGGGTATTTAAAGTGGAAGAAGGTTCGGAGCTGGTCGATGCTATAAAGGCTGCTGTAAAGCATGGCTACCGCAGTATAGATACAGCTGCAATCTATGCGAACGAAAGCAGTGTAGGGCAGGCTATTCAGGAAGCCCTTCAGGAAAATAATCTGTCCAGAGAAGAACTGTTCGTCACGTCCAAAGTGTGGAATGCAGATTTAGGCTATGAAGAGACACGAGCAGCTTATGAAGCCAGTCTGGACAAGCTGGGTCTGGAATATCTGGATCTATATCTGATTCATTGGCCAGTTCAAGGAAAGTATAAAGAAGCTTGGAGAGCGTTGGAATCCTTGTATAAAGAAGGACGGATTAAGGCAATTGGAGTCAGCAACTTCCAGATTCATCATTTGGAAGATCTCATGAAGGATGCTGAAATCAAGCCCATGATCAATCAGGTGGAATTCCATCCACAATTAACCCAAGCCGAGCTGTTGCAATTCTGTCAAAAGAACGACATTCAAATGGAAGCCTGGTCTCCGTTAATGCAAGGCCAATTGCTCGATCATCCGGTACTGCAAGACATAGCGACCAAGTATGGCAAATCGGTGGCGCAAGTGATTTTACGCTGGGATGTGCAGCAGGGAGTTGTCACCATTCCCAAGTCTACCAAGGCGCATCGGATCGTCGAAAATGCCGACATTTTTGACTTCGAACTGACGCGCGAGGATATGGATCGAATTCAGGCGTTAAATGCCGATCTTCGGGTAGGTCCAGACCCGGATAACTTTGATTTTTAAAATTACGTTCATCATGAGACGCCGTTTCCTTCTTCACTGAAGGGACGGCGTTTTGTTTGTGCATGATGGGTCTGGAGCTACAGCAATCCAATCCCGCCATATGGTATTATAGGGTTATGTGAAAAGAGACGTTTTGGAAGCTTGTGAATACGAAAAATCACCGGGGGACTTCATGAATAAGACGATTGCAGATATAGCCCAAATGGCTGGCGTATCCAAGAGCACGGTATCCCGTTTTTTGAACGGCGGGTCTGTCAGCGTGGATACGAAACGAAAAATTGAAAAAGTGGTTAAAGCCACGGGCTATGTGCCCAATGCCTTTGCCCAGAGTCTTAAGGCGAAGCGGACCAACATCATCGGCACCGTTGTGCCGCGTCTAGATTCTTTTGCGACATCTCATACGCTGATGGGGATTGATGAGGAACTGCGTTCTCAGCATTATCAGATGCTGATCTCTAATACGAGCCAGGATGTACAGCGTGAAATCGAAGCCATTTATGAGCTGGGAAGACAAAAGATTTCGGGCATCATTTTGCTGGCTGCTCAAATTACAGACGACCATCTGGCCGCGATTCGTGACATTGGTATTCCGGTGTTGCTGGTGGGCCAGCAGCACGAGCAGCTTCATAGTCTTATCCATGATGACTATCGTGCAGGATATGATATCGGCACGTACGTTTTGTCACAGGGACACCGCGAAATTGCCTACGTTGGTGTTACTGAAAAGGATGTTGCCGTCGGTGTGCAGCGCAAGGAGGGCTTTAGGCAGGCTGTTCGCGATGCAGTGCCTGCTGAGTCTCATACGGACGATGCGATGCGAGCAGCAGGGTATGATATCAGATACTATGAGACCGGATTTAAAATGTCCGATGCACGGATTGCTGCATCCGCCATTTTGGACCATTTCAAGCCGTCGTTAATGGTGTGTGCTACGGATAATATCGCGCTGGGCGTAATCAATGCGGCTTATTCCAGAGGGATTGTCATCCCGTTGGATTTGTCGGTAACTGGCTTTGGGGGATACGATATTACGGAGGTCATTCACCCTGCCCTGACAACCGTTCAATATCCGTATATGGAGGCTGGACGTGTAGCAGCGCAAAATATTATGCGGCTGGTAGAACATAAATCGGTAGAAAAAGTGACGGTCATGAATTATTCTCTTATCGAAAGAGAAAGCGTTGACAAACGCTGAACAAGTGGATTATAATTTCTACGAAACCGGTTCCATAGCATTCGAGCACAAATGGAATCGGTTGCAAATCCATGGATGAGCATTTTTTTTAATCGTATAGGAACCGGTTCCGATTAAATATTTTTTTCATTAATTTGGAACCGGTTCCTGAAGCGAAGTTTTAATAAAATGAGGTACAACTATGAAAATGACAAGAGAACAAAAGTATCGAATGATCGAGCAGGCAGAGCCCGGTGAAATAGCCGGCTTGGAGGAGAAAGTGGAGCAATGTCACTGGCGGCAGGCGTTTCATATCCAGCCACCGACCGGTTTGCTCAATGACCCCAATGGATTTTCTTATTACCAAGGTGAATACCACTTGTTTTATCAGTGGTTTCCGCTCGGAACGGATCATGGGATGAAATACTGGTATCATCTGAAATCCAGAGATTTGGTCACATGGAATAGTGCGGGCATTGGGATCGCACCGGGGGACTATTTTGATTCGCATGGGGCTTATTCCGGCAGCGCACTGGAGCATGAGGGTAAGTTACACATGATGTATACAGGGAATACACGAGACGAAAACTGGATTAGACATCCTTATCAATGCATGGCTGTTATGGATGAGAACGGTCACATTACTAAATGGGAGCATCCTGTTATTGCCAATGTGCCAGAAGGCTATACAGACCATTTTCGTGATCCCAAGCTATGGAAAGACGGCGATAGCTTTTACTGTGTGATTGGTGCCCAGAGAACGAATTTAACAGGCTGCGCGGTCCTCTACCGATCAACTGACCTTCGTACGTGGGAGTTTGAGGGAGAATTGTGCACAGGCCTGGAGTCGTTTGGCTACATGTGGGAATGTCCAGATTATTTTGAACTGAACGAAGCGGGAGTCTTGATCTTTTCTCCTCAGGGCTTGGAGCCTTCTGGGGATGAAAATCGCAATATTTATCAATCGGGCTACGTAATCGGCAAGCTGTTGGATACCGGAACAAGAACACTGGAGCACGGTGCATTCCACGAGCTCGATAGAGGCTTTGACTTCTATGCGCCACAGACGATGATTGACCCACAGGGGCGGCGTATTATGGTGGCATGGATGGGCCTGCCGGATATCGAATATCCCACAGATCCGAACGGATGGGCTCATTGTCTGACATTACCAAGGGAGCTTACGCTTCATGAGGGCAAACTCTTGCAGCGGCCGATCCCTGAGCTGACTACGCTGCGTAGAAATCGTGAGGATCGGGTAGCTGACACGTTATTCTCAGAGAGCAAAACCTATGAAGGATTTACAGGTACGGCCTATGAGCTGATTTGTGAGGTAGATCTTTTGAGCGCTAAGGTGTTTGGTATTGAATTCCGTGCGAGTGAGACTGAGAAGACGGTGATTAAATATAATGCCGTCAGTCGCAAACTTGTATTGGACCGTTCGCAATCAGGTGAGCCTGTAGCCACTTCGTATGGTGAGGTACGGCAGTGTTCATGGGATAAGGATCATATCAAACTACATTTGTTTGTAGATGCGTCTTCAGTTGAGATTTTCGTCAATGATGGGGAAGAGGTGTTCACCAGTCGTATTTTTCCGCATCCAGAGAGTGACGAAATACGCTTTTTTGCCGACAAGGGAGAGGCTCTCTTCCAGGCGGTAAAATGGGATTTTACATGAGTAGGCTAAAACATCAAGTGGTTCGTTAATCATCAAACATAACGGAATGAACGAGAGGATGAACATCATGGCGGAAAACAGAGAAATAGCTAAAGAAGTGATCCAGGCAATCGGTGGGCAAGAAAATATTGCATCTTTTGCTCATTGTGCGACGCGCTTGCGGATTATGGTGCATGACAAGGAGAAGATTGATCAGAAAAAAGTTGAGGAGATCGACAAGGTCAAGGGGGCTTTCTTCAATTCCGGGCAATATCAGATTATTTTTGGTACAGGTACGGTAAATCGAATTTTTGAAGAGGTCGAAAAGCTTGGCGTGACCGGTTCATCTAAAGAAGAGGTGAAGAGTCAGGCGAAAAAGGAAGGCAACGTCTTCCAACGCTCCATTCGTACCTTTGGCGATGTGTTTGTACCCATTATTCCTGTGCTGGTTGCTACGGGGCTGTTCATGGGGCTACGTGGCTTGCTCACTCAGCCGCAAATTCTCGCTCTACTCGGCATGACGCCACAGGACATTTCACCCAATTTTCTATTATACACACAAGTATTAACGGATACGGCCTTTGCTTTTCTTCCAGCGTTAGTCGCATGGTCAGCCTTTAGAGTATTCGGCGGTAGTCCAGTGCTGGGTATCGTTCTCGGTCTGATGCTGGTAAACCCGGCCTTGCCCAACGCTTATAGTGTTGCGGACGGCTCAGCCCATCCGTTGACGATGTTCGGGTTCATTCCTGTAGTGGGCTATCAAGGCTCGGTATTGCCAGCTTTCTTCGTGGGCTTGATCGGAGCCAAGCTGGAGCGAGCGCTGCGCAAACGGGTGCCTGAAGCGCTAGATCTGATTCTCACACCGTTTTTAACACTGTTGATCATGATCACTTTGGGATTGTTTGCCATCGGTCCGATTTTCCATTCACTCGAAGAATGGGTGCTGCACGGAACAACGTTTGTGCTGGATTTGCCTTTCGGTATTGCAGGGATTGTCATCGGTTTCTTGCATCAGATTATCGTCGTTACAGGTGTGCATCATATATTTAATTTCTTGGAAATTCAACTGCTTGAAAAGAACGGCGTAAATGCCTTTAACGCCATCATTACCTGCGCTATGGCTGCTCAAGGTGCTGCCTGTCTGGCGGTTGGGCTGAAAACGAAGAATAGCAAGCTGAAAGCGTTGGCACTTCCTTCCTCGTTGTCTGCTTTTCTGGGGATTACGGAGCCGGCTATTTTCGGGGTCAACCTGAGATACATGAAGCCTTTTGTTATGGGCCTTATCGGTGGGGCGGTTGGCGGTTTTATCGCTTCTGTCTTCCATTTGGCGGCTACAGGCATGGCAGTTACGGTCATTCCAGGCACGTTGCTCTACATGAATCATCAGCTTCCGCTTTACATTTTGGCGAACTTGGCTGCTATGGTTGTAGCCTTTGTCCTGACCTGGATGTTTGGCTATAACGATAAAATGTTGGAAGAGGTCAAAACAGCGGGTTCCTCCAATTAACACCACCCAAGTAATGCGAATACACGCAGATTTATACGCGTAATTATAAATATGATGGTCGTTCTACATGGAAACGCTCTTGGTCCCTAATGAAAAAGGACTACTAGAGCAGGGTTCCAGGTAGAACGACCATTTTTATTAACTGAGGATTTTGCAAAATCCTGTAACTATGAAATTCTGTTCTAGACCATCCAACTAAACAATCGAAGAACGTTCATCCAGAAATTCGGACGGCGAGCAGCCTGTCAACCGTTTGAAGATTCGATGAAAATAGGAAACATCACTATATCCCACATACTCCGAAATTTCACGAATCGTTAGCCGGGACTCGGTCAGCATGTAGATGGCGGTTTTAATACGTTGCGTATGTACATGCTCGCTGATCGTTTGGCGTGTTACTTCACGCAGCAGCGTCGCGGCATAATTGGGGGTTTTACGGATGGCGTCGCCAAGCTCCTCCTTGGTTACCTTTTCACGGTAGTGGTTCTGGATATACTGTTTCATATGTTCCACATGTCGCTCTCGATCGCAAGAAATGGCGCCTTTGTCCCATTCCTGATTCATATATATCATTGCCTCGGTCAGCAGACAGTCAGCCATCAGGGTGTAGTAGCTTGGGTGTTCAGTCCATTGATAGTACATCGATTTAATCCGTTCATGCAGCATATCGTAGCATCCAGGTTTGATCAACAACGGCTTGTCAGTATTCAGTATGGGAAGTGTGCTGTTCGTACATGTTTTGCGGCAATGTATCACATACTTGGTATGAAAAAGCGTAGGAATGCTCTTGCCATAGTAATCCAGATGACCGGGTAAAAGCAGTGTTTCACCCTTACCGAGAATGAATTTGCAATCGTTCACCCAATATACACATTTGCCAAAGGTGACCAAAATGAACAGTAAGTCATCGTTGTCGCTATTTGCACCAGCCTTTTCATACCAGTCCACACCGTTGTCCTGCCGAATATCTACCAATGTAATCACAAAACTCACTCCCCGATGTCTTCAACATTCATTATACTGTAGTACATTCATCATACTATAGTTCATAGTCTTGGTGCACGGGTACAGGTAGAATAGAGCTATATAAGTTTAATGTAGATAGAGAAGCAAAGTGGAATAGAAAACCATACAGTAAAGACATTCAGGAGGATGACATTACTATGCTTAAAACGAAAATTATTTGTACTATGGGACCTGCCTGTGACTCCATTCATTTGCTAAAAGAAATGATCCAGGCTGGTATGACTGTAGCCCGCTTGAATATGGCTCACGGGGAGCTGGAAGATCACGTTAAACGTATCGAAAATGTGCGTCAGGCTGCGAAGGAAATGAATACCTTTATACCTGTCATGATGGATATTAAAGGACCAGAAATACGGATTGGCAAGCTGAGAGAGGCATCTTGTCTGTTGAAACCAGGTAGCCAGCTCATTCTGACCACAGAAGAGATCCTAGGGGACGAGCATCGTATTTCAGTGAATTACCCGGATATGCCGAAGGACATCAAACCAGGCGACCGCATTCTCATTGACGACGGTTTGGTTGATCTGACTGTAACCTCCATCGAAGGTACGGAAATGATTTGTAATATTGTAAGCGGCGGTATTTTGAAACCGAGAAAAGGTGTAAACCTGCCAGGGATTCATACGACCCTTCCAGGCGTGACGGAGCGAGATGTGAGGCACATCCAATTTGGGGTGGAGCAGCGTGTTGAGCTTATTGCGGCTTCTTTTGTGCGTAAAGGCGACGATATCCGTGAAATCCGTGAGATTTTGAAGGGACATCATGCTGAGCATGTACAAATTTATTCCAAAATTGAAAATGCTGAAGGCATGGAAAACCTGGATGATATTATCGAAGCTTCCGATGGCATTATGGTAGCCCGTGGCGATCTGGGTGTCGAAGTGCCGATTCAAGATGTGCCTGTGATGCAAAAAGAAATGATCGACAAGTGTAATCTGGTCGGCAAACCCGTTATCGTAGCTACCCACATGCTGGAATCCATGCAGGTGAACCCGCGTCCGACGAGAGCCGAAGTTAGTGACGTGTTTAATGCCGTTATGCAAGGAGCCGATGTTGTTATGCTGTCGGGCGAATCAGCTGCGGGTAAATACCCTGTCGAGTCTGTACGGACCATGGCCGCTGTAGCTGCCAGAGCAGAATCGCAATTCGATTATCAGGAGCAGTTCGATAAGCGCAGAGCACGTCAAAGCACCAACATCACCGAAGTGATTAGTCAGGGTGCGGTGAGTTCGTCCCTGGAGCTGGATGCGAAAGCGATTATTACATCGACTGCCAGCGGATTCACGGCACGTATGGTATCCAAATATCGTCCGAAGGCACCTATTATTGCGGTTACTCCGAATAATACGGTATTCGCTAAAATCTGCCTGTTATCCGGCGTATTCCCGATCAAGGGGGATAAAGTAGCAACAACGGATGAAATGTTCGAATCCTCCATCCGTAACGCGCTGAATGCAGGATATATCCATAAAGGCGATACTGTAGTCCTGTCAGCAGGTGTTCCTGTCGCTGAGGCGGGCACCACTAACTTGATCCGAGTATACCAAGTGTAATTTACAACCAAATATAGACAAGCCAAAAGGCGCTGGTCCCCATGGGTTCAGCGCCTTTTTCACATTCTGTCATGTCACTAACTTACAGCCCGAACACACTTTTAGCAACGACCTGTGTCAATTCTGCCTTATGGGCTTGGTATTGCTCAGGTGTAATGCTCTTATTGGCCAGTCGCTGATCCAACTGCTCCGTTAACTGAGCCACCTGTAAATCAACTACAGCCTGTGCGTCCTTTTTATTGGTTTGTGCAATATCTGCCAAGGTTTGACCGTTATATAACGCATCATACAATTGCTCATCCGAGGATGCGCCCAGTGTTTTCAAAAGTTCATCATCCTTGGAAGCTTCATTATCCTGTACCTGAGGGGCTCTCTCTGGAGCCAGTGTAGCAGCATTAGCCCGACTTCCCCAAGTAGAAGACTGCCCAATAGATAACGCCAGCAACAGTGTACAGATGATCATAATTCGTTTTCGATTCATGAGTGTAAATCTCCTTTGTGTTCATTCAATTTCTGACAAGGTGGAGCCTTATATGGATATCCAACGGGAGTAATGTTTATGCCTTTAGCCGATCCGGCTTATGTAGTTACCAGATTCTAATATACATCATACACACCCAATCTTAGCGCCAGCTTAATACTCGTTTAAAATAAACTAAAAGAGGAGGCTATAAACAGGTAAAACCAAAAAAAATTCACGGATGCGAATAATGGATGTGATTTACCCTTTGGATTCTGCCCTTTTCTTTGACCACATTGTTCGTATCCCATGAATACAGAGCATCTGCTCAGACTTACTTTCGCTGTGCTGGATTGGCGGCTTTTTAACTTTGTTAGGGGAGAGGCGGATATGAAAAAAACCTCCTTCACAAAAGTGAAAGAGGTTTTAGACATCTACAACTATTACAATTTAGGGTTTTTTCCATACTTATTGTCGTTAGGCTGACTGTCTTGGCAGAAGAATACAATCAAAATAATTGACCCTACGAGAGGAATCAGACTGATTAGAATCCACCATCCGCTTCTACCTGTGTCATGCAGTCTACGGGCCATAACGGCCAAGGATGGCAACAGGACAGCAAGAGAATAAATCAAAGTCAATACCGGTGATAAGCCTACAAGACTATCGATCAGGCTGACTACAAAGCTAGCGATTGCACTAAATAGTACAAACATCCAATACTCTGTACGTCTTGCTCTACCTTGAAATCCTACATAGTTTTTTAATGCATTTAAATACCATTGCATATATTTTTCACCTCCTTATAAAATCTAAATGTTTCTATACACGTAAAATTGTTCTTTTAGGTATATCGGCAGGAAACATATAGAATTTTAGTTGTAAAATTATAACTTTAAACTAGAAATTTACGCAATACATTTATTAATGTTAATAATTCGATGAATAATTTATAAAAACATAAAATTACATATTGAATTTTCCATATCCATTGAATAATATAGAGGTACGGTTAACCGCCAGGTTTGAATCGTCCTTCTTAACAGAAGGTGCTTTTATTTTTCAAATCAATTGAAAGCGCTTTAATTCGAAATAGGAGGGATGACTAACATTAAATTCGAGGGTGAAGAAGTTAATACAAACATAATCCTGACCGCTTTCTCAATATTTTTTTATGTTATCAGGGATGTTCAAAACGAGAGGAGATTGATTTATGAAGCAATCATTTGTTCGTAAAGTAACGGCAGCTTCACTCGCAGGTGCGCTGTTGTTGCCTGCTTCTTTGGTAGGCGCGGAGCCAACACTCAATTCAGATACAGATGGAATTCAAAATGTAGGGCAAACTTCCCTTCAAGCTCAAGACCTAGAAAACTTTTCAATTCAAAGTAAAAAGGCTGTCTCTTTCAAGGAGACTTCCGTACATGATCCATCCATTCTGAAAGTGAAAGACACATTTTACATTTTTGGCTCACATCTGGCGGCTGCCAAGTCCAAAGACCTCATGAATTGGGATACGATTGCTACAGGAGTGGCGAATGGTAATGCATTGATTCCCAATGTCAAAGAAGAATTAAAGGAAGCACTGGATTGGGCACAGACGGACACGCTGTGGGCAGCTGATGTCATTCAACTGGCAGATGGCAAGTTCTATATGTATTATAACGCTTGCAAGGGTGACTCCCCGCGTTCAGCGATGGGCCTAGCAGTTGCTGATAAAATTGAAGGGCCTTATAAGAATAAAGGAATTTTTCTGAAATCCGGCATGTGGGACCAACCGAGTGAGGATGGAACGATCTATGATGCAACCAAGCATCCAAATGCCGTAGACCCGGACACCTTTTATGATAAAAACGGCAAGCTGTGGATGGTATATGGCTCTTACTCAGGAGGCATATTCATTATGCAGATGGATGAAAAAACAGGGAAGCCGCTCCCTGGTCAAGGCTACGGGAAAAAGCTGACAGGCGGTAACCATGCTCGTATGGAAGGGCCGTACATACAATACAGTCCGCAAACGGACTACTATTACTTGTTCCTGTCCTATGGTGGATTGTCAGCGGATGGCGGATACAACTTGCGGGTGGCTCGGTCCAAAACACCGGATGGCCCTTTCTACGATGCTGAAGGCAATGATATGATCAAGGTCAAGGCAAATCCGGATAAACCACTTTTTGACGACGCTTCCATTGAACCATACGGTGTCAAACTGATAGGTAATTACCTGATTCCAAGAGAGATTGGTGATCCGGGTACTGGACTGGGTGCAGGCTATGTGTCGCCCGGACACAACTCGGCTTATTATGATCCTAAGACGAAAAAGCATTTTGTCATTTTCCATTCCCGTTTCCCGGGGAGAGGCGAACAGTTTGAAGTGCGGGTACATGAAATGTTCATGAACGCTGACGGTTGGCCTGTGGTTGCTCCTTATCGTTATTCGGGAGATGAGGATTCACTGAAAAAGCTGTCAGAAAAGGATGTCCTCGGTCAATATTCGTATGTAAATCACGGGAAGGAAATTTCGGCAAATATTAAGCAAGCCGTTAACGTCAGTCTGGATAGCGGCGGCAAACTGTCCGGTGGTGTGAACGGTACATGGAAGTTGGGGACAGGCAATCAGTTGGAAATTACAGCAGAGGGCACGAAGTACAAAGGTGTATTCCTGCGGCACCGTGATCCAGACACAGGTGCCAAGACACTTGCTTTTACCGCGTTGTCCTCCAAGGGTGTTGCGGTATGGGGTTCGCTAAAGCCTGACCTGAAGGCCAGCAAGATTGTAGCTGCTGTGCAGAAGGATCTGAGCCTGGGCGATACGAGCAATGTTCTTAATAATCTGACGCTACCTACTCAAGCAGCACAAGATACCACTATTTCATGGGAGTCCACCCACCCGGAGAATATATCTGTGACAGGTGAAGTATACCGTCCAGAAGCCGGTTCTCAGCCTGTAGCAGTTACATTGACGGCGACCATCAAAAAGGACAAAGCCACAGCTAAGAAAAGCTTTACAGCCATTGTTCCCGGGCAGGCCCAAGGTTCTCAGCTTGCACGCTATTCGTGGAGTGAAGATCAAGGAACTTCGGTAGTCGACAGCACATACAATCATTTCGATGGTAAGATCTATGGTGGTGCCGCATGGGATAAAGACGGGAAGCTTGGCGGTGCTCTTGTCCTGAACGGCAAGGATGGTTACGTGCAGCTACCAGCGACGGTAACGGATGCGAAGGATTTTACCTTTTCCGCTTGGGTGAACTGGAAGGGCGGTGCAGCTTGGCAACGGATTTTTGACTTCGGCAACGGCCAAGCCCGCCATATGTTTCTTACCCCTTCCCAAGGAAGTGGTGTGCTCCAGTTTACAATCCATGAGGGTACAGATCAAAGCTTGCTTTCCAAATCATCATTACCTCTAATCCAGTGGACGCATGTAGCGGTTACACTGGAAGGGAATACAGGGAAGTTGTATGTAAATGGTGAGGAAGTAGCTGTTAATGACAGCATTACCTTCAATCCCGATGAGTTGCTGACGAGCGAGGCTTATCTCGGCAAAAGCCGTTTTGCCGCCGATGCTTACTTCAATGGCAGCCTGGATGAAGTTCAATTGTATAACAAAGCGCTGACAGCAGAGGAAATTAAAGCACTGGCAGAATTGTAGTTCAAAATGAGCAAATAAACGCAGGAGATGAGCTTTTAGTAAGAAGTTCGTCTCCTGCACAATGTTTTGTATATTTATTTCTTGATTGCTGGTATAATAAGAAGCAACTGCGGATATAATGTTTTAAGTAGGCGTTAATGACTCACTCCCGTCGAATGAACACAGCTTTGAAGTTCGCAATAGAGAACATAAGCACTCTGCATAAATTAAATTCACCAGTGCTTGCGTTTTCAATACACTTATGGTAATATGAGTATATTGAAATTGTGACCTGAGATTCGCATATTGTAGAGGGCTATTGTTTTAGGTTGAAATAACCTTGTGCAATATGTGAATTTTTATTTGTAAAAAATAAAGGTCATATAAATACATTTTGGAGGTAATTCCATGCAAACAGGTACAGTTAAATGGTTTAACGCAGAAAAAGGTTTCGGTTTCATCGAGGTTGAAGGTGGAAGCGACGTATTCGTACATTTCTCCGCAATCCAAGGCGAAGGTTTCAAATCTTTGGACGAAGGCCAACGCGTAGAATTCAACGTAGTTGAAGGAAACCGTGGACCACAAGCTGAGAACGTTGTAAAACTGTAATTTAAAATTACAGCCTATTCAGATGCCCCGAACATAGCGTTTGGGGCATTTGTTTTTATCTGTTCACAAGACCGTTTTTGAACTGATTACATCTTATCGCTTTATAAATCATGAAGAAAGAGGGATGTTTATGTACAATTCACGGAAAAAGCCAATGGATGAGATTCCTGAGGAAATTACAACTGTCTGGAATTGCGCCAGCGATACATGTAACGGCTGGATGCGGGATAACTTCGCTTTTTCTGTCGAGCCGACATGCCCCATTTGCGGTTCTGCCATGGTGAAGGGCGAGAAAAAGCTGGCAGTTTTAAATAATACGAGCTTCAATCATACCAAACAATCCTAAGCGGATAAATGTTTGTAGTGAAAGATGCCCCATAGCCATTAACGGCGCTGAGGCGTCTTTTTGTTTTTTATAAATATAAATTATACATAAGAATGAACAGGCTTTCAATTATGGTGTGGAGGATGGGGCTAGTATGCTCAGTAAGATAGAATTAAATTCAGGTAGCGCTTCGTAAAATACACCGTGCCCGCTACGTTCAAAAGGAATAAGTTTTGATCCAGCAATTCCTTTTTGAGTTTGGACAGCCAGGGGGAAAGGACAGACCCGATCCAGCTTGCCGTGTAGAATCCAAGTAGGCACCTGTATACATGGAAAATCAGGACGCAAATCAGAGTCACGTAGTGAATACAAAGTACAGGCCATGCTATGAACTGAAGCCGCAAAGCCCTGATCACGTAACCAGTCGCGTAAGCTCTGGCTGACGGGATTGGCAAACAACATTTCGCCAAAAGAAGTTACCAATTGTGGACGATCTGTATAGGCTTGTTTGATGAGTTTATCTACCTCTGTGACAGGAGTGCCATAAGGGAAGTCGCTGGTTGGGGTGAACCGGGGTGTAGCTGCTCCGATCAAGATCAACTGATTGACGCCAAATCCCCGGTGTCTGCTCATGTAGCGTGTGACCACAGCTCCCCCCATGGAAAAACCGATCAGCCGTACCTGGTTTAACTGAAGCGCCTGCATAACAGCCAGCAGATCGTCCGCCAATCGATCATAGTTATATCCATGCCATGGTCGATCAGACTTGCCGAACCCCCTAAGATCAACCTGAATACAGCGGTACCCGTAAGCAGGCAACAAGGCGACCTGGTATTCGTACATTCGGTGATCCAGCGGCCAGCCGTGCACCATCAGAACAGGGATGCCTTCTCCAATATCCTCGACATACAGCTTCACGCCGCGTTCCACCTCAATATAATATCCCATCGTGTTCACCCCTCTAGAAATCACGTCATTTCATTCTCTCTCACATATATGTAGCCAGGGCTTAGCTCATTCGAAAAAGGGATGAGTCTGTCACGATATAAGCATATAATATGTCAAAAAATGTATGTCATCCTGTATAGGGATAGGATATAATTATGGAATGAAACAGCATCGGGAGAGTGGAACAATGACACCATCAAAAACATTAAAATGGATTACAGGCGGATTGGAGCTATTTTTAGCTATTCCCGTTTTGGGCGGGCTGCTCATCGTAAATTCCGCGTATACTATATTGTTCTTTATGCTGATTTTCCACGTTGTTACGTTGGTGCTATCGGTGACGAATAGAGAGTCTTATTATGGATCTATTTTAGGGATCGTGACCTCGGTTATTGGATGGATTCCGATTGTGGGTTGGTTGATGCATTTGCTCTCAGGCATATTTTTGATGATTACCGCAGCCCAGCAGCCGCGTGATCAGTATCGTAATCGCAATCCTTATGATGATTATCGCTATTAGGGTAAGTGTGGCCATGCAAAGATGAAAGATCCTGTTGAACAGGGTCTTTTTTTATTTATGAAATCTCCCCATGATTATGGTGTTGTAGTATTTACCATCTGAAAGAACCTTATCGTTTTTTAATAATCCTTCGATTTCAAATCCATGTTTTTTATAAAGCTCAATGGCTTTATCATTCGTTTCCAAAACTTGTAGAGTTATTTTCTTGATGCCATTGGAGTCGGCCCAGGAAATAGATTCTTTTAAAAGATTCGTCCCGATCCCGTAACCCCAAAAATCCTTTAGTACACATACGCCGAATTCAACTTTATGAGAGAATCTGCTCAGAACATGGCCCTCACATCTTGAAAATCCCACGATTTTATCATGAACTACCGCAACTAAAAATAGGTTTCTGTTATTCTCTGTATCTGATTTAATGAGCTGTTCAAAACCGGATGTACTTATAAACGCTTCTCCCTTCTCTCTATCTAAATTTTCAGTTTCTCCATCAATCAGCAAGCGGATTTCAGACAAATTCTTCGCATCTTGAATTATGGCTGATCTGATCGTATAGTGTATTCCTTGCACATCAAATTCCTGTTTATTTATTTTCATTACATTCTCCTTATTATGAATTAGAGTGAAAAATGACCTCTGGATCATATTAGTCTACCACATATTATCTTGTTTACATGACAAATAAGCCTGTCTCCTTCTGTTGTATCGCAGCAGGGGACAGGCCTATTGATTTCTCTACCCGTACAGGGAAGCCGGATGGAGATTTATTATACATGGGTGGATGTGTCAGATTAACAAATGGTTTTTATGAATGCGACTTATCGAGCGACAGCTCTTTGGAAAACGGAAGTTGTAGCTATTTCTGCTTAGCAGAGGCTTTAGCTGCATTGGTTTTAGCAGAAGCCTTGGCTGCATCTCCCTGAGCAGGAGCTTTACCTGCATCCGCTTTACCGCCATCTACTGGTGGTTTGGATGGTTTCACGCCATTCACCATATCTGTCATCATTTGCTTCAGATTAGAGACACGTTGGTTATATTCAGTTGCCGTAATCTTGCCGTTTTGTTTTTCCGTAGCCAGTTTTGCTTTCATATCTGAAACCATCACATCAATAACGGAATTTACACTCACGCCCTGTGCTTTGGCGATCGTAGCAAGGGATTTACCTGCTTTCAGCTGTGTATCCAACTGAGTGGAGGATAATTTCAATAATTTCAGGAGAGCTTTGTTCTCAGCATAGTTACCTCCTGCGATTTTAGGACCATTAGCATCACCGGGATTCCCCTTAGGTGCCTGTGCTTTGTCTGCGATGGGAGCCTTCTCAGGTGTAGTTGAAGCAGCATGGGCTGCGCTTGTGGAGTACAGTGCCCCGCCTCCTAAAAATGTCAAGGCCATCGCTCCAGCCAAAATTGCTTTCTTGGTGTTCTTCATCTTCATTTTCCACCTTTCGGTTATGGTTTGTTTGGTACGTGATACATCATAAGGGATCAACTTGAATGCTATCTGAGCGCAAGCTGAGCATTTACTGAATGAAATTTGGGTGGCATGACTAAAATTTCAGCTAAGTAAACTTGTATTAAGTGTATTAAGTGATATAATACACTACAGGCACGATAGATGCAGCCGATTAGGGGGAAACACCCATGGAAGAACAACGGGTTGGCTCGTTCCGATTTTTAATTGATTTTAGCCAGCCATTATATGAACAAATATTAAATCAAGTACGAAGCTCCATTGCTAAAGGGGAGATCGAAATGGGAAGCAAAATGCCATCTGTTCGTGATCTGGCGCAGGAATTACGCATGAATCCGAATACCGTGATGCGGGCATATCAAGAGCTGGAGCGGGACGGATTGACTGAGAAGCGGCGCGGGCTAGGCACTTATGTTACTTCGTCCAGTGAACGGATTGCCAGCTTTCGGGAACAATTGGCAATAACGTATATAGATCAGTTTCTCGGACAGATGAGTAGCCTGGGGTTATCGTGGGAAGATGTACAGCAGTATATACGAAGCAAACAGGACGGAAATGACAAGGAAGGAGGCGATAAGGCATGACGGAGTCTGTTGTGGTTGCGAATCATCTGGTGAAGCAATACGGCAGTAAAAAAGCACTGGATCAATTAGATGTCATCATTCCGGCAGGACGTATTGTAGGCGTGCTTGGACCCAATGGCTGTGGGAAGTCCAGCTTCTTTCGAGCAATCACCGGATTGATTCAGCCAGATGGGGGCGAGCTTCAGGTGTTGGGCCGACAGCCTGGTTGGGAAACCAACCGGGATATATCCTATCTTCCTGACCGGGCACGCTGGTACCCCAATCATACAGTTCAGCAGACGCTGGAATGGGGGAAGTCTTTTTTGCCTGGTTTCAATATAAAAGATGCGTATAAACTTGCTGATCATATGGACGTCGAGCTGGAACTTAAAATGACTGGGCTGAGTCGCGGTCAGGAGGCACGTGTGCTACTGATTTTATGTCTGGCACGTGAGGTTCCACTCATGATCCTGGATGAACCGTTTGCGGGTATTGATGTTCTCTCTAGAGAGGCGATTGTAGCCGGGATTATTGATTATTTGGAGGGTCGGCAGCAGTCTATACTCATTAGCACGCATGATATTCAGGAAGTGGAAGGCTTGTTTGACTACACGGTCATGATGGACCGCGGACGGATCATATGGTCTGGTGATTCGGATGATCTGCGTGCAGAGCATGGCTCGCTGAATCAGGTGTTCCGCAATTTGTACAAAAAGGAGTGGAAGGCGTGAATTCATCAGGGCTGTTCAAAGATTTGATACGCCATGAATTTCGAAATAAAGGAAGCTGGAGAAAGCAGGGCCGCAATCGACTACCGAGATCGTGGAGACTCGTGTATTTCTCATTATTTCTAATTGCGGCGTTCGCTATTTCCTTGTACTTCGCACTTCACAACCAGCTCGAATTAACAAGGCTGTGGTATGTCACCCTGGGCCTGCCGTACATGATCATTTTTATGGGTGTGGGAAGTTTGAGAAGAGAATGGGAAAATGACACCTACGGATGGTGGCTGACCCTTCCCTATCCGCGCATATGGCTGATTAGCGCCAAATGGATTGCGGCTATTTTACAAACCATGGTCGTAATATTGCTTCTGTTTGTGGTGGGTTCTCTGTACGCGTTGTTCATCTCATCAACCATACAGCCTTATACGTTTGTGGATGCAGCGTCTTTTATTGTAGCTGGATTGAACTGGTTTGTGATGATTATCGCCTTCACGCCGTTGGTTATTGCGCTGGGTCTATTGACGGCCAGTACCAAATACAGCACCTTGAGGCCGCTTAACCCGATACTGTGGATTCTTTTGATGGGTGGCGGGAGTGTCTTTTATTGGTCGGGCGATCAGGGGCTTTATGAGCAGTTTGACCATGCTCAAACAGGACAATGGTTTCCATTTACCTGGCATTTCCCGATTGCGGTGTTGATGAGTTGGGTTGCTGCATATGTATTAATCCGCTTGAGCGCGTATCTGCTGGAGAAAAAACTGTCGATTTAGGCTAGCGTATCTACAGGATCTATGAGGAAGGAGTTACTACACCATGACGACGATATTTATATATGTATTGATGGCTGTTCTGGTGGGGCTGATGATCTGGTTAAGGACCAAGAGACGAAGGGGACCGGTAAAAGGAAATGGAATCCGGATTCTGCTCCCCTTGTTTATCGCTTTCCCGCTTATGATGATGTCTGTGTACCAATTAATGCATATTCCCGGTCAAACGTACGAGCTCCCCGCCTTTTGGGAACTGCTGGTTGCCGGGCTATTAGGGGCTCTGTTTGGCTATGTTATTTTGCTGCATACAGCGTATGAAAGACGGGATGACGGTCTTATTTATCCCAAGCCGAACCAATATTTTAAATATATTATTATCGCTATTATCTTGATTCGCGTCGTTTTGACTCAGTACCTCAGTAGTTTGGGTACGACCGAAATTAGCATGCTGGCAATTACGATGGCGCTGGTGTATATCTCAATCTGGCGAATCGGGAGCTTTATCAAGTTTCGGAGAACGTTATCCGTATAACAATAGCAATGGGGTTAACACAGCGGCTTGCTATTCAAAAAGCGTTCATTCGCTTGGCGATAGGAGCCGCTTTTTTTGTGGTTTCATCATAAATTCATTTGTAAGACCATAAGCATACATTGTTATTAGTCCCCATATCCTTTATTCTAAGGCTGTAGCTTGCTGCATAACGGGCTATGCATATAGAATTTTGAAAGGAGGGGTATTGAGGTTTCAAGAGATTCAGATGAGGGTTAAAGATAAGGCAGGACGTGAAAAGTTCATTTTTTGTGATTAGGTGTAACTTAATTAGTTACATAAAAGGGAATTGTTTTCAATTTTCTATTTTTTTTATGTTGAGAGGGGCTTACATTCATGAAAAAACATACGGTTACTGCCGCACTCGCTGGCTTGCTCGTGCTATCTTCTGCTGTACCGGCCTTGGCGGCCGAAACAAAACCCGCTACAGGTATTCAGGTTTGGGTAGATGGCAAGAAGGAGGCTTACAAAATTGCGCCTATCGTGAGAAATAAGCAGGTCTTAATTCCCTTGAGACAATTGGCCTCCAGTTTGGGGATTCCGCTGGATTCCAAGCATATTACGTTCAATACGGCGCGACAAAGCACGACCATTCGTTATGACCAGGCGACAGTTGTACTGGTGTCAGGCAGCCCGGAAGCGCAAATCAACGGGATTAAGGTACCGCTATCCACCTCGACCCTATTGACCAAGCAGGGGGTAACCTATGTACCAGTTGATGTCGTCAAAGAAGCATGGGGCAAGCAAGTGATTTGGGACCCGGCCAGCCAAACGGTGCAAATCGGGGTGAGTAATAAGGATAAGGTCATTGAAATCGTGAAAAGCTTTGAAACCGGAGACACGAAAGCGGCCGAGACTTGGATCAGCAAGGATCAGTACATTCAGCACAATCTGAGCTTTGCTAGCGGAAGAGATGCGTTGCTGCAAGGGATTAGCCAGTCGAAGGGAGCCAATGTTCAGGTTGAAATCCAACGTGTAATTCAGGATGGTAATGATGTAGCAGTTCATTATAAAGAGTCCATTTCAGGGAAAACGAGCATTGTTTTTGATATTTTCCGCTTCGATAGCAATGGTAAAATTGTTGAGCATTGGGACAATATGCAGGACTCGGCTCCAGCCAATCCAAGCGGACACACCATGATTGATGGAACAACACAGATCACGGATCTCAACCAAACTGAGACGAACAAAACACTGATCCGCAAGTTTGTGGATGATGTCCTGGTTGGCAAAAATCGTGCTGCATTGGAAAGCTACTATAACGGTGACCATTACATTCAACATAATCCTCTTTTTGGTGACGGTGTATCCAATTTGAAACAAGCATTTTCCGCAGCGGGAAGCCAAGGAGCTTCTTTTGGATATGATCAGGTTCACATGGTCATTGGAGAAGGCAACTTTGTGCTGGTTGTGAGTGAATTGACATCGTCTAAGGGAACTTCAGCCGCTGTTTATGATCTGTTCCGGGTAGAGAACGGCAAGGTAGCGGAGCATTGGGACGTAGTTCAGGAGGTTCCAGCTAAAACAGAGTGGAAAAATACAAACGGCAAGTTTTAAGAAAGTGCATTTGTGGTATGGCGTGATTGGCATGCTTCCCTAATCGTCCTCTTCCTGTTAAAATGATGCAAACTTATAACAGGAGGTTGGACGATGGAAGGCTTGAAGCAACGTGTGGGCTGCCTGCATGCACATCACTCGAACATAGCCTATGTGGAACGAGCTTTTGCTTCTTATGAGGTGGAGCTGATACATTTTGTGGACCCTGGGCTTATGCGCCGGATCTCGTCAGACCCGCATTTTTCTGCGGACGATGCCAGTCGCAAGGTAGAAGAGCAACTGAGCTGGATTGCTCAAAGCGATATAGACGTTATTTTGATAACGTGCACGAATTATATCGTTTTGGCAGAAAAAGCTCAATTGACCCTGTCTACACCAGTAATTGCGCTGGATGAGCCCTTTTTTCATGAGATATGCGATGATTTGCGGCCACGGACCTTGGTATTCACGAATCCGGCTACTGTAGAGGGAACGATGAAGCGTCTTTATCATACGGCTGCTCTGTTAGGCAAACCGGATATCTCTTCTTGGATAGAGGTTAAGGTGGTGGAGGACGCTTTTGAACTGATTATGCAGGGACGTGAAGACGAGTATAAGGAATTGCTGGTTCGTTCGCTGTATGAGCTAAGGGAGGTTGATCCAAGCAGAGGGCTGGCTGTAGCACAGTTGTCTATGGTTGATGCTGCGTTACAGGTGGAGCTGGAGACGGGGCAAACGATTGGTAATCCCTTACGGTCGTTGTCGAATTCAATTGAGGATTTGTTAAGTTAAATAAGTATAACCAAAAGAACTTCCACCCCGTGTTTTGGGCCTGTGGAAGTTCTTTTTTTTTTGGGAGGAGGCTGGCGAGCAGTTTACTTCTACGCTGTTCATCACAGATTCTGTTGATCTTGGGTGATGAATGCTGCGCCTGCCGATTCTCTTTGGACAAGCGTAACGTATAAACGTTCATGCTCCACGTCTTCCCCAGCAATGATTTTGAGAACTTGTTCGGCAGCTACAGCGCCCCATTTACGCTTGGAATAGTCAATCGTTGTCAGACGGGGCTGAATATATTGCGCCAGCTCGATATTATCAAAGCCGACGATATGAATATCCTTGCCAATCGTCAGCTCTGACTGAGCCATTCGATTGTACAAGCCCACTGCCATTTCATCATTGAGACAAAATACGGCTACAGGTTCCGAATCCGGGCTAACTTGTTGCTGCAAAATGATCTCAGCCGCCTGTTCACCGCCCGATTTCTCAAAATCGCCGTCAATTTCGATCATTTCAGCCACGCCGCTACGCTCAATGGTCTGCTTGACCGCCTGCATCCGTTGCCATGAATCGTAAGAACCTTCTGGTCCGGTAACCACATATAGCTTACGGTGTCCCAATTCCAATAAATGTTCGATTGCGAGAGCGGCGCCCGCTTTGTTATCCAGCAGCACCTGGTTAATGTTAGGATGGTTCAGTTCACGGTCCAACACGACAATTTTATGTCCTCGCTCGGCGTAGTTCAGTAGCTCCTGACTATCAAACGTCTGATCCAGCACAATGGCGCCGTCGATCATGCGTTCCGGCAGCATTCGGTGAGACTGCTTACCGCTGCATACGATGAGATCATAGCCCTTGCGGTTCAAAATTTCCTTGATGCCATACAGTAAATCTCCATAAACGTCTCCACGGAAATCAGTTAGGAAAACGCCAATAATTTTGGTCTGCCTTTTCTTGAGATTACGTGCGGCGGCATTGGGCACATAGTTAAGCTCTTTGGCAATGGCTAAAATACGTGCGCAAGTTTCTTCTGTTACCTTATCGCTACCATTCAAGGCATATGAAACGGTAGATATGGAAACGCCCGCCTGTTTGGCGATATCTTTAATGCTGACCACATCGTCACCTCCTTGTCGTCCATCTTATAATTGCTATTGTATATTCATTATTAACCACATATCTATTCCAAATGTCGTAGTCCTACACATAAGCAGCAAAGGGCGATCCCGCAAGATCGCCATCCCTTTGTTGCCTATACCAGATTTAGCATTAAAAACGCTTTATAAAATAATCTCCAGACGGTGTACACCGTCATGTTCTGCCAAGGCTTGCTCGAAAATCTCGCGTTTGATGCGCAAGGCACCGGAGCGGTAGCGATTATCATCGGCTGGCACGCTTTCCAGTGGTGTTCCGTTCAATACTGTACGGCCCTGCTCACCGCCAGTATGCTCTTGCAGCATGCGGTAGACGAAGGTAATTGGTTTTCCTGCAAAGGAAAATTCAAATTCCAATCCGTCGAGATGATCCGGCAGCACGGGGTCTAGGATCAGATCTTCGCCCGACTGACGAACACCAAGGACGTTCGATATAAGCTGATTCATATAGATTCCTGGACCACTGGAATAGATTCTCCAGCCGCCTTTGACGGGTACAGCTCCTTCACGCAGTTCACCAAACCGTTCCTGTGCTTCATAGCGGGTATTAAATTTACCATCCGAGCTGCTGAAATAGGCGTTGCTTTGGCGCCATTCGGCATTCGGTACGGACGCACGTATGCCGACCGGATTGATGAGCTTCAAGCTGTGCCAAGCGTCATCCTTGCGTCCCAACTTGGCCATCGCTTCCGCAAAGCGGATATGGGCATGCACATATTGCAGCCCGACCTCACGTCCGAAGTTGGCCGCTTGCTCTGCACGCTTGAAGTGCGAGCTCACACCGCCATCATACTGTGCAGGGCGGTTCATCAGACGCACCCCATCCGGGCAGAGGAACTGCTCACGGATGAGTTGCTCATGAGCCAATGCTTGCTCAGGCGTGAGCAGCTGGCTGATCATGCTGCGTGTCATCGGCAGCAACCGATAATGGATTCCTGTCTCGGTGTCAGACGGATGGAGCATCAGCTTAGGTTGGCCGGGCTCTTCCATATACACGAAGCCCGGAATAATTCCGCTCTCCAGCATGTAGCGGTTAAAGTCTTTACGGATGCCATTGGCCATCTGATGTAGATCTTGTGCGATCTTGTCGGCTTCACTTACTACACCCGCGGGGGCCTGCTCCAAAGCAGCAGCAAAGTTACTAATAACTTGGTAGGTGAGTGCAACCGTCCAGCTGCTCGCCATGTATTGCTTCAGCTGAGCATTGGCTGGTTGGAGGGTATCATCCCAATCGCCGTCGCCATAGGCCGACAAATACGTATCATGGAGGAAATTCTCGCGAATATATTCGATTTCCTTCAGGGCATGTTCCATGAGAGTCGCGGTCTGCTTGGTATAATCGAAAGTATGCCGATGGGTGTAAGGCACATTTTCTCCCAGAATACTGTAATCACGGGTAGCGGTCAAATAATCGCCCAGTACCTTGAGCGGCCAGACGATAATATCCCCATGGCTTTCTTCTTGCTGCACGTGAGTATAGTTGTCAAACATAAACCATTGCGGCCAGTTTCCGCTGTCCTCGTACTGATGGCTGAAAACAGTCAGCAAAATGGAACGGACCTCATCGAACTTTTGCATAGCTGAGAAATATTCCACAGGCCCCTGACACACATCACGTGTTCCCCAGGCTGCACCGCCGTATTGTTCCAGACCGTGAGGCACAGAGTAGTGAACGAGCATATTGTGGGTGTACCACCAAGCCACTGCGTTCACACGGAATAGCTCGCTCGTTTCGTGTTGACCCAGCGACAGATGGAAACCGTTCATAAGCTCGGCAAAATATGCCCGATAGCGCTCGCGCTCATCTTCAAAGGAAGCGTGACGCTCTTTGTGCGCTGATTCTTGCCCAGCTGAAAGCCCATTCAGCCAACCCTGCACGGTGCAGGTCCATTCGCTGCTGTCACCCAGCTCCAGCACAACCAGAGACGCATCAGGAGAAGCTTTCCCCTGTAGCAGTGCGTGAGCGTCGCTCACATGCTGTAATGGAGCGCCCTCTATGTGCATTCGGTACAGCAGGTCTGGATAGGCTTCGGCACTCAGGGAAGCAGAGTCTGCCCGGAAGAGTAGGGCGTCACCTTCACGTTCCATATGAAACGGGAGCTCATATTCGTTCACATGCATAGACATTTGCTGAGTGATGAGGAACGGATAGGTTTTGCCACTCGCCGCACGCATGTGAAGCCGCACTTCTGGGCTATCGACATTCGTATGGTTTGTAATAATGAATGTATCGTCAGCCGTTTTGTAATACCAGCGCACATAATTGAAGCCAATCTCGAACAGGGAAGGCATCGTGAGCAGGCGGTATTTCCCTTGGATTCCGACATAAATACGTTGACCGGATGTCTTGGGAATATTGAGCGCATTACGCGCGTTGGTAATCATTTTGTTGAAATTTGTATTGCCGATTACGAGTTGGGAATTGAACACCCCGTACATATAGGAGGTGGTTGTAATGGTTTCTTCCTTACCTCCTGAGTAATGACCACCCATTAAAATGTGCCCATGGGGACGCTCTACACGAAGCTCTTTGGATTTGAGTACGACATGCTCATAGCTGTCCGTAAAAAAGGAAAGTAGTTCATCGCCATCCCGTTCTTCTTCCTGCCGTTTGGGGAAAAGTTGATCCACTTCGGCATCGGTTAAGTCCAGCGTGCGCAGCGGCTCACCGATGGTTTGAGCTGGAGCCACACGCCCTGCCTGAAGATCACTTGCCGCGCGTACCGGTATGATGGTCTCGGAAGCGTCTACTAGAATGGCAGCTACTTCGTCACGTGCTTTTGTCACCAGTTCCTGATACTCCAGCTTTGTCACTGCGGCTGGATGATTCGGCTGGAACAGACCGTAAAAAGTAAAGCGAGCTTCCCCAGCCAGTTTCACCCGCTCAGATTGCAACGCGGTATAGGCGAATTCGTATTGGTACACTTCATTGGCGAGCGAATCGCGACGGAGTGCTTCCGGCTCATTCGTTTCTTTGTACGAAAGTCCAAAGAACTGAAATCCGTCAGTCGAGTAACCAACAGTGCGGGTTAACGAGCCTTGTTGAATGTATGGGAATGCCTGACTTTGAGGCTGGTTTTGACGTGAGCAAACGGTATAGCCTCTTTGTTCATCATGATACACGGTGTGGTCAATATATTGAGATAAATAAGCTTCATTACTGCGCACAGCAGCGGTATCGGCAATGCCGATATCCTGACCGTACACGACATCTGCTTCCACGTCATCGCCCTGTAGGGTTACATCCCAGAACCATACTCCCAGGCGGCTTAGCGTGAAGGTCACCTGATAGCCTACACCAGCGGTGAAACCTTCCCAAATAATCTGCTGATCCGTTTGTCGGATTACTCCCGGTGAGCGAACCCCAAGCAGGGGAGTGATACTTACACCGGACGGACGGTACAATCTCAAGTACAGATTGTTCAAGGAACCGTCGACTGAATTGGTCAACAGTTGGTTGATCATCGTTGAGCCGTGAGCGATCTTGTACACATCACCGCTGCTTAAGAAGGTAAAAGACAGGTCTCCGGTCCGCAGCAAAATATTTTGATCTAGACTTGTATTTATCAAAGGGAACGCCTCACTTTCCTGTTTCTTTTACTAACCGAAAATGGCCTTCTGTAGTATCTCGGCTGTTAGGTCCTGTAAAGACGGCAAATTCACCGCTGTCACTGTCAAAGCTCAAATCTGCATGATGATAGCGCAGCTGAGGCTCGGTCACTGTAAATTCCACTTCCCGGCTTTCGCCTGGGGCAAGCAGGACTTTGCAGAAATCTTTCAGTTCTTTCATCGGACGAACCGTATCACCGCTGATATCACGAATATAGAACTGGACGGTTTCCTCGACTGGACGCGTTCCTGTGTTCGTTACCTGCACTTTAACGGTCAGCTCCTGACCGGGAGTAAGAGTGTCGCCGGAAAGCTGTACGCTGTCATAGGCTACATTGGTGTAACTCAGTCCATAGCCGAACGGGAATAAAGGTTCGTTCGGTACGTCTAGGTATTGGGACACGTAGCGTTCTTTTGTATTTGGATCTAACTGCGGGCGTCCTGTATTAAAATGATTGTAATACACGGGCACCTGCCCGACCGATTGTGGGAAGGACATCGTCAGACGACCCGTAGGTTCGGCATCACCGTATAACAAATCGGCAATTGCTGCGCCGCCTTCGCCACCAGGGAACCAGGCTTCCAGTACAGCGTCTGCTTCTTCAATGACGCCGTGCAGATCCAATGGACGACCATTAAACAGTACGGCTACCATAGGCTTGTTCAGCGTCTTCAGGCGCTTCACCAGTTCCAACTGGGCTTGTGGCAAGCGAATATTGGAACGGCTGCCTGCTTCACCACTCATATCCGAGCGCTCTCCAAGCGCCAACACGATAACCTCTGCTTGGCTGGCAGCTTGCAGAGCTTCTGTATATTGCTCCTCAGTCATATCGTCGATAGAGCAACCTGCCGCAACCGTGAGCAACGAGGAGGATATTTTCGATTGGAATCCGTCAACAACACGAATGGCTTCCTCTTGTGAACCGCTCCACGACCAAGAACCCAGAATATCGCCGCTCTCTGCAAAAGGTCCGATCAATGCAATACGTTGATTGCGATTCAATGGAAGCGCGGAATCATTTTTGAGCAGCACGCATGATTTAATGGCTAGTTCTTTGGCAACCGTGCGATGAGCGTCGCAGAACACAACTTCACGTTCACGCTCAGGGTCTGCGCCGCGTAGCGGGTTTTCGAACAAGCCCAGCTTTTGCTTGAGCTTCAATATACGCATCACTGCTTCATCAATGAGCGCTTCATCCAGCTGTCCGCTGCGAACCAGCTCAGGCAGATGCCCGTTATAGCAGGAGGTCATCATTTCGATATCTACGCCAGCCAGCAGTGCCTTCTTCGCTGCCTCGCGCTCATCCTCGGCGATGCCGTGAGGGATAAGCTCCTTGATGGCGGCCCAATCCGAAATGAGTACACCATTAAAGCCCCATTCATCACGAAGCAAATCACGCATCAGGCGCTTATTGCCCGTTGCGGCTACGCCTTCTACGGTATTGAAGGATGTCATCACCATTTCACAGCCTTCATCTAAAGCAGCTTTGTAAGAGGGGAGATAATACTCTCGCAGCTGCCATGCGGATACATCTACAGTATTGTAATCCCGTCCGCCTTCGCCAGCTCCATATGCGGCAAAATGCTTCACGCATGCGGCGACCCGGTCGGTATCGTTCGTCAGATCTTTACCCTGAAACCCACGCACAAACGCTCGAGCAAATTCGCTGTTGAGGTAAGGGTCTTCCCCTGTAGATTCCATCACACGGCCCCAGCGCGGGTCACGCACCAGATCGACCATAGGGGCGAATGTGACATGAACACCGGATACAGCCGCTTCTCGAGCGGCAATGGTAGCGCTCTCTTCTGCCAGCTGCATATCCCATGAGCAACCAATAGCCAGCGGTATAGGGAAAATCGTTTTGAAGCCATGTACAATATCTGCCATAATTAAAAGCGGAATACCCAGACGGTTTTTACTCAAATGAGCCTGCTGAACACGAATTGCTTCCTTAGCCCCTGCGAGGCCAAGCACGGAACCGACGTTGTGGACATTTTTCTCTGTAATGCCGAGAGAAGCCATAGGGCCGGTAATTTGACTATCCGTTCCCGCTTCTTCAAAGAAGGCACCTACAAGCTGTAGCAGTTGATCGACTTTTTCTTCAAGCGTCATGTTTTCTAAATAGGAATTCAGGTGTTGTTCCATCATAATCCTCCATAAGCTGTATTGTTGGTGGACAGCTCTCTTTTTCAGATTCATGAGATTTTTTGGATAAAGATGATTAAAAAAAATGCTGAACAGGCTAATAGCTAGTATAGAAGCATAATATTCTGTCGTATTATTAATCGAAACGTTTCTATTGTTGAACTCAGTTGGATTATATACGCTTTCAAATGGAGAGTCAAATCCAATTCAGCGGGTTTTTATAGGCTAAATAGCGTAATAAAGATGATAAAAACGAAAAAAAGTCAGGATTCCGAGCAAACAAAAAATAATATTGCTATTGAATACGGTTTCAATTTGTTTTATAATGACTATCGAAACGTTTCTATTGACGGGTATGGTCCTTGTGCTTTGAACATAAGTGTTATAGCGGTATGCTTTAATCGCTATGTATTTACATGCATCAGGATTTTGCAAAATTCGATTCCAATCAATTATTGTATTTTTGCAAAATCCTCGTATTTGAATCCGTTATCATATTGCATGATCGGTAAACCGATCATCTCGGGAGGAATTCGTATGATGAAAAGAACGTTGGGGATCATTTTGGCAAGTACCTTATTACTGGGGGGCGCGCTGGCAGGCTGCTCGTCCAAGGATGATTCGTCTGGCAAAGATGCGAACGGCAAGACGACCATCACCATGTGGGGCATGGGAGCAGAAGGAAAACTGCTGCCTGAAATTGTAAAAGATTTTGAGAAAGAAAATCCAGATATTCACGTTGATGTACAGGCGTTGCCTTGGGATAACGCTCACGATAAGCTGCTGACAGCAGTTGCTTCAAAATCCGGTCCGGACGTGGTTCAGTTAGGTACATCATGGGTTCCCGAACTTGCGTCTGCGGGTGCATTGACGGATATTACCCCTTATATCAGCAAGTATCCTGAACTGGAATCGAAGAATTTCTTCGAGGGTGCTGTAGGTACGACAAAATTTGAAGGGAAACCAGTCGGTGTGCCTTGGTACACTGAAACGAGAGTTTTGTTCTATCGTTCTGACCTACTGAAACAAGTCGGATATAATGAAGCGCCTAAAACGTGGGAAGAGCTTTCCGATGCTGCTCAAAAGCTGGCGGCTCGGGGCAAAGGCAAATATGGCATCTCCTTTAGTGCAAAGGAGCAGTCTATGGGCTTTATGTTTGCTCTCCAGAACGGTTCCAAGCTGGTTGACGAGCAGGGCAATCCGCTGTTCAATCAACCACCGTTTGTAGATGCTGTGAAGTATGTGAATACCTTTTTCCAAAATGGCTCTAACGCAGTGGATATTGGAATTGATTCCGTTCAAGGTTTGCAAGGCGAGGGTATCGTTCCAATGTTTATCAGCGGTCCTTTCATGATTAAAGAAATCAAGAGCAAGGCACCAGAATTGGAAGGTAAGTGGAATATAGCGGAGCTTCCTGGCAAAGTAAACAACCTGTCCGTTTTGGGTGGAGCCAACCTTTCAATTATGAAATTCAGCAAGCACCCAGAGGAGTCGGCCAAATTCCTGGCTTACATGAGCAAACCAGAAACACAGCTGAAATGGATGGATCTGTCCAGTAACTTGCCTGCAACTACTAAATCGTGGGAAGATGCCAAACTGAAGAGTGATCCGATGCTTCGGACGATTCGCAAACAGTTGGATCATTCCGCAGCATTGCCGCAACTGGCCGCATGGGAAGAGGTTTCTCAACAATTCATCAAGAGCTTCGAACGTATTTACCGCGGTCATGCCGATGTACAGAAGGAAATGGATGACTTTAATCAGCAGGCTGCAAGTATAATGAAAAAATAATGATCCATATCCGTCATTGTCAAAGGGAGTGAAGGCATGAAAGGAAGCTCGCAGAAGCTTGCGCCATACTTGTTTATCGGTCCCTCCATCATCCTGTTAACGCTGTTTTCGTTGTTGCCGATACTACTGGCGCTCGTGATCAGCTTCACGGATATGGATCTGTCCGGACTCGTTAATTATGAAAGTATTCGCTTTATAGGATTGGAAAATTACACGAACGTGCTTTTGGACCCTTCCTTTTTAAAGTCCCTTGGTAATACCCTGTTCTTCGTCATCATCGGTGTTCCGTTGGTGCTGATATTTTCGCTTAGCATCGCGATTCTGATTAACATGGGGAAATCACGTGCTTTCAAAGTATTCCGCGTCGTGTTCTATCTGCCGTCCGTAACGAATGTGGTTGCGGTCGCAGTGGTTTGGAGTTATCTGTATAATCCGACGCTTGGATTATTCAACTACGTACTTGGTCTGATGAATTTAGGTCCCGTCCCATGGCTGACCGATCCAACAGTAGCGAAAATTTCGCTGATTGTGTTAGCGGTTTGGCGGGGCATCGGCTTAAACATGATTATTTTTATTGCGGCTATTAAAGGGATTCCGGGCTCTTATTATGAAGCGGCACAGCTTGACGGGGCCAATACATGGCAGCAAATTCGTTATATTACGCTTCCGCAGCTTCGTTACGCTATTTTCTTCGTGTCCATCACGACGATGATCGGCTGGCTGCAATTTTTCGAGGAACCTTTTGTCATGACCAAAGGGAAACCGCTCGACGGCACGCTGACGGCATCCTTGTTCATTTACAATAATGGTTTCCAATTTAGTAAATTCGGGTATGCCGCGGCGGGATCGTTCATTCTGTTCTTCGCGATCATCGCGGTAACGCTGATTCAGTTCCGTTTGCAAAATAAAGCGGAGTCCTGATAGAGAGAGGTGATGAACGTGAAAACAGCTGTTCAGCAAGCCCGCGCCAATACGCGCAGTGGTGAAAAAACATTTCAATGGTTCGTGGCGATTCTCCTGACCGTAGGAGGTCTGTTGATGGTGCTGCCTTTTGCGTGGATGATTCTATCCTCCTTTAAGACAGAGGGGGAGGTAACCAAAATTCCTCCGACCATCTGGCCGCAGCATTTTACACTGGATAATTTTAAATTACTATTCGATAGCATGGCTTTTGGAACCTATCTGACGAATACGCTGATTATTGTTTTAGCTTCCTTCTTCGGATTATTCCTCAATGCCATGGCGGGTTATGGTTTTGCCAAATTCCAATTTAAAGGCAAAGGGTTTCTGTTCTATCTGGTACTGGCAACGATGATGATTCCAGGTCAAGTGACGATGATTCCCGTCTATTTGATTCTGAACCAGATGGGGTTGACCAATTCCATGCTAGGGATTGTCCTGCCTGGATTGGTAGGTGCGTTCGCGATCTTCCTGTTCCGGCAGTTCATGTCCGATATCCCGGAAGAACTGCTGGAGGCGACACGCCTCGATGGAGCAGGGGAGTTCCGTACTTTTCTGCAAATCGTATTGCCTATCTCGACACCAATTCTGGCAGTACAGGCCATTTTAACCTTTATCGGTGGATGGAATAGCTTCCTGTGGCCGCTCATTATTGCGAACGATGAGAAGCTGTACACCTTGTCCGTCGGGTTGTCACTGCTCAAGGGGCAGAACGAAAGTCAATTTGCCCTTCAAATGGCAGGCTCGACCTTCATGGTCGTTCCGATCATGATTATCTTCATTGTTTTCCAAAAGTATATTATTGAGAACTATACGATTTCGGGGATTAAGTAATAGTGTAGTGACGAACTATAGGCTGAACATAGTAACGGCGTAGTTTCTTGGTTCTAAACCAACGAGACTACGCCGTTTACTCTAATGGAAATATGATCAGCAGGACAACTATTACTATTTAGCAAAGGGTTATTCACTCAATAAGTTTGTTTATAAAACGAAATATTTTGAAGTACGTAACCAATTTCTTATCGTTTATCATTAATGTTAATAAATATATTAAGTATTTAATAATAATATTGACTATAATAAATATGGTGTGTTATATTAAAACCGTAAATAAAACGGCTTCTTAGTCTTGGTGGTACAACGGATTTTATTTTCGCATTCAGAGAGGATGGTTTAGGTGGCAGCAGCTGTAAAAGCAAAGATGATTGTAGACAAATCTTTTCGTATTGCTGAAGTCGATAAACGCATTTATGGCTCTTTTGTAGAGCATCTCGGGCGTGCCGTATATGGCGGTATTTACGAGCCTACTCATTTAACTAGTGATGAAAGCGGTTTCCGAAATGATGTTAAAGAGTTGGTAAAACAGCTTGATGTTCCTATTATACGCTATCCGGGAGGCAATTTTGTATCCGGTTACAATTGGGAGGACGGTGTTGGCCCTGTCGCGTCCAGACCTAGACAGTTGGAGCTGGCGTGGAGAACGGTCGAGCCGAATGAAGTGGGTACGAATGAATTTTTCAAGTGGGCCAAGGATGTAGGTTCCGAAGTCATGATGGCGGTTAATCTGGGTACGCGCGGAATTGATGCTGCGCGTAATCTGGTGGAATATTGCAATCACACAGGCGGCTCCTACTGGAGTGATCTACGTCGTAGTCACGGTGTAGAGCAACCACATAAGATTAAAACCTGGTGTCTTGGTAACGAGATGGATGGCCCATGGCAGATTGGTCACAAGACAGCAGAAGAATATGGCCGTCTGGCTGTTGAATCTGCAAAAGCCATGAAGCTGATTGATCCTGACATTGAGCTTGTATCCTGTGGCAGCTCCAGTTCCACAATGCCGACGTTCCCGGAATGGGAAGCAACCACACTGGATCATACCTATGAGGTAGCGGACTATATTTCCTTGCACCAATACTACGGCAATCATGACAATGATACGGCTAATTACCTGGCACGCTCTATGGATATGGATCATTTTATTCATACGGTCATTTCGACTTGTGACTATATCAAAGCAAAGAAACGCAGCAAAAAGAAAATGATGCTCAGCTTTGACGAATGGAACGTATGGTACCACTCCAATGATGCGGACAAAAAAATTGATCCGTGGTCTGTGGCACCGCCGCAGCTTGAGGATATCTATAACTTTGAGGATGCATTGTTGGTAGGCAGCATGTTGATTACGTTCCTGCGCCACGCGGATCGTGTGAAAATGGCTTGCCTCGCCCAACTGGTCAACGTTATTGCGCCAATCATGACCGAGAATAACGGAAAGGCGTGGAAACAAACGATTTTCTATCCGTATTTGCATGCCTCCCGTTATGGTCGTGGCATATCGCTGATGCCTGTCGTGGATTCGGAAAAATACGATTCCAAGGACTTCACAGACATTCCTTATCTGGACAGCGCTGTAGTTTATGATGAAGAGGGAGACGCACTGACTGTCTTTGCAGTGAACCGTCATTTGTCTGAATCGCTGGAGCTGACAGTAGATGTACGCAGTTTTGAAGGCTACCGCATTGTCGAGCATACTGTATTGGAGCATGATGATCTTAAAGCGACCAACAGTCCAGCTGGTGAAAAAGTTACGCCTCACAACGGTGGCAACGCCAAGCTTGAAGACGGAATTGTAAAAGCTCATTTGGGCAAAGCTTCGTGGAACGTTATCCGTCTCGCTAAGTCTCATTAATTCTCTTCTGTAAAAGGTACAGCTTCGACTGTATCTAAATAAGCTCGCATTCTCTCTTGTAAGAGTATTACAAGAGCGGCAATGCGGGCTTTTTGCGTAAAATGAGCCATTTGTCCCTCCATAGATATAGGTTTCTAAGAGAAAGGTGGATTTTAAATAAATATTATATTTATTACTAAATTTAACTAGACAAAGATGACCTTTATTCACTAAGTGCTCGTACTCCGTACATTTTTATGAAGTTAATTAGACCCAGTGCCAGACTTCCCAGGTGAAAAAAGACCCTATTATATCGTTGTCAACGTATTGATATCTGAAATGCAGGGTGTGCAATCCGACTTAAATCCACGTTATACTTTAAAAGACAGTCTATTTAAAACCAGATGATGATTGTAGCATTTCGAGAAAGGAATGATCTGTATGAGTCAGACAGACCAATATCGTTTTCAAGTGAACTTGGGCGGTATGATTGATATTTTGGCCAATCATTTATATAGCAGTCCGCGAGTGTTTATACGTGAGGTTCTGCAAAATGCAACAGATGCGATCACGGCTCGCAAGGAGCTGCGGAAGGTTGCTGCTGAAAGTAATGTATTACAAGAAGACAAGGCCCTTGAAGATACAGCTTCTGAGAGTAACGACTATGAAGGTAAAGTCATCGTGGAGTTATCTGGTTCCGGGGAGCATCAGGTATTGATGATTCAGGATAACGGCATTGGATTGTCAGAAGAAGACATTCACCGTTTTTTGTCGATCATCGGTCAGTCTTCCAAGAAGGGAGCCGATTTGCTGGCTTCTGAGACTTCGTTTATCGGACGCTTTGGGATTGGGTTGCTATCCTGCTTTATGGTGAGCGATGAAATTGTAGTGCTGACCCGCTCGGTGAAGGAAGGCATCTCCATGGAATGGAGAGGGAAGCCGGATGGGACGTATACGATTCGTCGATTGGAAACCGAGCTGCCTGTAGGGACACAAATTTATTTGCGCTGCAAGCCGGGAAGTGAGTTTTATTATGAGCCAGCGCATGTAGAGGAGTCTTTATTCTATTATGGGGCGTTGCTGCCGTATCCGGTCATGCTGTCTGTAGATGGGGAGACCAAGCGCGTCAATCTTCCGTCGACGAGCTGGATGCAGGACCCAGAGCAATTACGGAGTCGCCGTAGTGAGGTACTGGATTTAGGCTATCGCCTGATGGGCGAGCGCTTCAGTGATTTTATACCGTTGCGGACGGCATCGGGCAGAACAGGCGGGATTGCATTCATTTTGCCTCGCAGTGTTAATCTGAATAGCAAGCGGCTGCATCGGGTGTACCTGAAGCATATGCTGGTGTCCGACAAGGCGGAAAATGTTTTGCCGGAATGGGCATTCTTCATTAAAAGTCTGATTTGGACAGATGAATTGCAACCAACGGCATCACGTGAGTATTTTTATGAAAATGAGCAGCTTGACGATGTTCGTTCTGAACTGGGAACCTGTATTCGGGAAGAACTGCTACGCATGGCGCAGTATGAGCCAGACCGCTTGCAGCACTGGATTCGTTTGCATGAGCTGTCCATGAAGGCGCTCGCCGTGGAGGATGATGAATTTTTGCGGATAATGTACCGTTGGTTTTCCTTCGAAAGTACATTTGGGCGGCGTGAGCTGAAAGAACTGATCCAAGAGGCGGACGGACGTCCACTGCATTACACATCGACAGTAGATGAGTATCGTCAGATTACGCATGTGGCGGCGGCGCAATCCATGTTGGTGATCAATGGCGGCTATATTTATGATTCAGACATTTTGGAAAGGCTGCATTGGATTGACCCTAACCTGCAAACAGAGCGTCTTAGCCCTGAGGAAGTATCTCTTTCATTTACCGGGCTAACGCAGGAAGAACGCGAGAGTTATTACGGTGTGCTACGTGTCATGGATGCTGCTTTGCAGCCGATGCGTTGCCGCGCTGAGTTGAAGCGTTTTGAGCCTGCGAGTTTGCCAGTGTTGTATACCATTTCTCAGGATGCCCTGACCTTGCGCTCTATGGAAAACACGGTTGAGGAGACAACCTCACTTTTTTCCAATGTGCTTGATAGTCTGAAAGCAGGAGTTCAGCAAAATTCGGGCTATTCCACCTTATACTTTAATCTGAACAACCCGGTGGTGGCGCGGATTCTTGAAGCTACCGATACGCAGATGGTCACGGCAGCTACAGAAATGATGTATGTGAATGCGCTTATGATGGGGCACTACCCGATGAACCGTAGTGAGTTGGGACTGATGAATCGGAGTGTGCTGCATTTTATCAATTGGGGATTAGGGAACGGACAAAATGCGTAATTGCGTAATTATAGGGGGAGCCAAATGGAAGATACGATATATGAATTGATGGAACAGGCGCAGGATCTGCCCGGGGGTGCAGCAAAGCTGGCGATTCTGGAAGAAGCTGTCCGCTTGGCAGACACATCCGGGTTGAAGGAACTTGCTTATGAAATCCGGGGAGAGATTGTGGACTGCGCTATTTTTAACGGATATCCATTGAAGTCGCTGATTGCTTTTTCGTGGCAGCTGGGCCAATTTGATCAAAATCCAGAGGAATACGACGCAGATGAGCTGTTGTGGAATTACAAATGGATACTCGGTAAGGTGTGCAGCTTTTCCAATATATCGAAGACTCAAATAGAAGATCTGGCGGAGGATATGCGCAGACGTTATGCCGAATACGGGTATAATGAACGTCCATATTACTATTATAAGTTCCGCATCGCGATGGACATGGGTGAACTGGAAGAAGCACGGCGATATCTGGATACCTTCCGCTTGGTCGAGCGGGACAGTATGAGTGATTGTGAGGCCTGCGAGCAGAGCCAGATGGTGCGGTTCTATTATTTGACCGGAGAAGACGAGCAGGCGCTTGCCGTGGCAAAACCGATTTTGTCGGGACGGATGAAATGTGCAGAAGTACCGCATGTGACGCTTTCACAGGTATTATTACCGCTCTATCGTCAAGGCGAGGTTGATCAGGCAAAGGACAATCATCGCAAAGGCTATCGCCTAATTCGGGATGAACGCGACTTCCTGAAAACGATAGCGGAGCATATCGAATATTTGGCGATTGCTGATCCAATTCAAGGAATCGAAGTGGTAGAGCGTCATCTACATATGGCACTGGACTATGAGAGCGGGCTGGAGCAGATGTATTTTTACGCGACGATGGTGAGTCTACTGCAAAAGTTGGATACTTCGGGAGAAAAACGGTTGATCCGGTTGCCGGCTTCCTTGGAATGGGCTAGAGAGGATCGCACATTGACAGAAATCATTGCGTATTTTAGGCCACTGGCAGAATCAGCGGCGGCTGATTTTGATCGACGGAACGGGAATACGTTTTATTCCGATTGGATCGGGAAAATTGTTCAAACGGCATAGAAGAAGTGGTAGCTGTGACGAATATTTTATACAGCCCAAACAATGAGCAGGTATAATGTTCCTGTGAAATGACAGGAGGGGTTATGTTGTGACCGTAACCGAAAAGGTGATTAATTTCGCACACCGCGGAGCTTCAGGTGTATGTCCCGAGAATACGATGGCGGCATTCCGCCACGCCTTGGAACTGGGAGCAACAGGTATAGAGACGGATGTGCAGCGTACCCAAGATGGGCATCTGGTGCTGATTCATGATGAGTCGCTGAAGCGTACGACAAGTTGCTCACTGGATGTAAGGGATATTACGCTGGAAGAATTAAACAAACTGGATGCGGGCGGTTGGTTTGATGAGAAATTCCGAGGTGAGCGGGTCCCGATGCTGGATGAGCTACTGGAACTAGCCCAGTCCTCGAATACAATTATTAATTTAGAGTTGAAAAATAGCATTTATCTCTATCCGGGAATGGAGGAAGAGGTCATTGCTGCCGTGAAGCGTTTTGGGTTGGAACAGCGGGTAATCATATCCAGCTTCAATCACGAATCGCTGGCGCTCTGTGCGCAGCTTGCTCCTGAGATCAAGACGGGGGCGCTGTATATTGAAATTATGGTTCGTCCATCGGAGTATGCCACCCAGTTCGGGGTTACAGCACTTCATGCCTACAAACAAGTTGTTACACCAGAAGCTGTATCAGAGGCTTTGGCATTAGGCGTCGTCTACCACCCATGGACGGTGAATGAACCGGAAGAAATGAAGCGTCTGCTGGAGGCCGGGGTGAACGGCATCATTACGGACTATCCTGATCGGTTGGCGCATTTGTTGGCTGTTCGCTCTTCCTAAGTCGAAACACACAGCGGAACTGCGACTTAGGTTTGCAGGTATATGACTGTGGCTATTTATTGAAGTGAAAAAGACTCTCCTATACGCACTCGTTTTTACGAGGCGAGGGAGAGTCTTTTTTTGCCTTAAGCCGAAGAGCGTATCATCCACGATGACCTTGATTCCTTTCTACTTGATGCCGAGCCGCATGCGATAGCTGAACAGGATATCTAGTGTTCTGCCCTGAAAATGATTCTCTACCAGCTTCACGAAGCGGGCTATATCGTCGTCAAGCGCTCGATTGCCAAGTTTGAAGAGACTTTGAATACCCCCTTGGCTGAGAGCGAGCCCTGTATAGCGAGCTGCGTCACACTGCTCACGGTTGTGAAAGACAATCTCCCGGGTATATCGGAATTGTCCGCTGCGGTGCAGATTAGCTAAATGCTGATCCTTGCTCCATTTATGAGCTTGTTGCTCTACTGGGGCTTCCTGTTCCAAAAGGGTATCCGCTTTGGTGATAAGCTCTATATAAGCTTGCTCTATCTGCCATTGCAGCACCGGAGGCCAGTCACAGTCAAAGGCCGCAAACACGCCGCCCTGAGCCAAGACCCTGCCCGCTTCCTGAAGCGTGCTCTCGGGGTCCATCCAGTGAAAGGATTGAGAGCAGGTAATGACGTCTACAGTTCCGTCTTCAAAGGGCAGGTTGTTGGAGAACCCGCTTTTGAAGGAAATGGTTTCTGCCATTGTCGTTCCTGCTGTCTCCAGCTTGTGCTGTGCTTTTCCTCTCATGTCCGGGTTAGGCTCGATACCGACGATTTGCCGAGCGGCGTTTTCCCATATGAAAGTTGAAAGTCCTGTACCGCAGCCAATATCGGCAACTAGCTCTACGTTTCGCTCCAGATAGCGGCTGATGATTTCCACGACGAGTGTCGGCGCTTCCGGGCGATGCTGATCGTAGTTGTCGGCAAAACCGTTGAAACGATCCACATTACTTTGCAGATTTCCCTCAGGTATCATAGGTCCTTTTCCTCCTTAGTTTCGACTGGGCGGCCGTGTAGATTCAAATGCTGCTGTACTCCTATATTGTACAAGTTTACATGTTCATCCATCTACTCTCGTGATTTCACAGCACCCGTCGGATTTCGGAGGAAGGAAATTCCCCTATTTTATCATTGAAGCAAGCGCCCACTCGCGCATCATGGAGTCAAGCATCGGACGCAAATCTTCGCGTTGCATACCCATGTGGAGCACGGCTTCCAGATATCCAGCTTTATCTCCAATATCATAACGTGTGCCTTCCAGCTCTAATGCGAGCAGTTGGTTCTGCAATGCTACTTGATGAAGGGCATCTGTCAATTGGTATTCACCGCCCGCTCCAGTGGACAGGTTTTCCAATATAGAGAAAATGGAAGGCTCCAACACATACCGACCAATGACTGCCTGCCGCGAAGGAGCCTCTGCCGGAGAAGGTTTTTCAACAAGCCCACCGACTTCGTGAATGAGACCGTTCTGGTGAGTGGAGTCAATAATGCCGTATTTACTTACATCCTGTTCTTCCACTGTGCGCACGCCGACCACTTGCTTGCCAGTCGCTTCGTAAACATCCATCATTTGACGAATCGCCGGGGTGGAGGAATTCATAATATCATCGCCCAGCAACACGGCGAAGGGCTCATCGCCAATGAACTGACGAGCGCAGCTGACCGCATGTCCCAGGCCGAGGGGTTCTTTTTGACGGATATAGTGAATGACTGCTTTGCCCCCGATACTTTGAACTTCACGTAGGAGATCATATTTACCTTTGCTCTCCAGTACCTGCTCCAACTCCACAGACTTGTCAAAATGATCCTCGATGGCTTTTTTATTACGCCCCGTTACGATAATGATGCTCTCAATTCCGGACTTGATGGCTTCTTCTACGATATATTGAATAGCCGGCTTGTCTACGATTGGAAGCATCTCTTTCGGTAAAGCTTTCGTAGCTGGTAGAAAACGGGTTCCTAATCCGGCGGCTGGAATAACAGCTTTTGTAATTTTTCTCATAGAAACTCACTTTCCTTTCGTGATGGGGAACCGAACACCCAGTATCGGCTCCCGATATAATTGATGATCATTCCGGCTGCGGTGGCGATCAGCTTGCTTAAAGCAAGTGGCAGCTCGGTTCCAGTGTGAAGCACCTGCAGTAATAAGGAGGTTACCCCCAATACGATGAGGTTGATGACGATAAATTTAGGTAATTGACGCTTATTAGTGTTGTTTGATAGTTGTTCGTTGAATGTCCATTTGCTGTTCAAAATATAACTGTTGGCTGTGCCGCAGCTGTACGAAATAATCTGGGCTACAATGACCGGCACTCCGACCCAAGCCAGCAGCATAAAAATGATATAATCTACACCCGTATTTACCAGACCTACGATGCCAAATCGGATCATAGGAAGCAGCTGGGCCATGCGACTTTTCATGGTTTAGGCTCCATGACCGGATTTGGGTCCGGTATATACCGCACTGTTGCCGTGCACTGTGCGTCCTGCCGAAATCAGGCTATCACGGGCTCCTTGCATGTACAGGGATTCACGGGGTTCAGGGGCTTTCATAGCATGTGTCGGACCGTTTTCGTATTGTCCACCCAGATGCTCACGGACAATGTAAAGCGGACGTGCTTTGGTTTCGTCATAAATCCGTCCAACATATTCACCCATAATACCGAGAATGATCAGGATCACCCCGTCGAAGATCAGGCTGATGCTAATCATAGACGACCAGCCCTTCATTACATAGGAGTCGGTGAAAAAGTTGAGAAACAGTACGTACATCAGATACAGGAAGCCGGACATGGATAGAAGCGCACCGATATACCCTGCCAGCTTAAGCGGTTTAATCGAAAAGGATGTGATCCCGTCCAGACTGAGCTTGATCATTCGTTTCAACGGATACTTGGTTTCGCCTGCGAGCCGCTCGTCACGCTCATATTCTACAGCAGTTTGTTTGAACCCGATCCAGCTGACCAGTCCACGAACGAATCTGTTATTTTCCGGTAGCCGTTTCAATTCTTCTATGACCTTGCGATCCATTAGGCGGAAGTCCCCGGTGTCGACCGGGATATTAATATCCGTTGATGCTTTGAGTACACGATAGAAGAGGCTGGCAGACCATTTCTTGAAGCGAGTTTCGCCATTGCGTTTGAGCCGTTTGGCGTAGACCACCTCATAGCCTTCCTTCCACTTGTTAGCCATCTCAACAATCAGTTCCGGCGGGTCCTGGAGGTCGGCGTCAATGACGACGACCGCCTCTCCCACCGCATAATCCATCCCGGCGGTAATCGCTAGCTGATGACCAAAATTGCGAGAGAAATCAATCAATACAATGGTGTCATCTCTGAGACTGAATTCCTTGATCAATTGGACGCTGCGGTCCGAACTTCCATCATTTACGAAGATCAACTCGTAGGGCTCACCCATTGAGCCCATGACTTGTTTCAGCCTCCGGTAGGTTTCCGTAATAACGGCTTCCTCGTTGTACATCGGAATAACTATGGAATAACGGATGGGTTCACTCATTCGTAGTTCCTCCTCATTTATAATGTGATTTCGTATAAAGTACCGCTTCCGCCACGTTCGTCTCCGCCAGGGCCACCTTGACCATCCTGGGCGTTTGCATTGCTGTTTGTGGTGTCGCTTCCGCTCTCGGTTGCTTTAACGTCTGTACTTGTTTCGCCTGTTGTTGTTTTCCATTCATCTGTTGGGATCACTTTGCCGTGTTCTTTGATCCATGCAGTGACTTCAGAGTTACCGCCGTCCGGTCCGCCGCCTCCACCAGAAATCATGAAGTACTTCACTTGGCCGCTTTCGACCAGCGCCTTGATTTTATCGACGGTATAGACTGGATCGGAAGATACAAAACCGTTCATAATAATTACTTTTTGTCCGGCCTCGACCAGGTAAGGAGCAGCCGTTGAATAATTACTTGCTGCGAAAAGGTAGGTTTCACCTGTGTTGTTTTTTTGCAAATAGCTCAACGTTTTTTGATCTAAACTTTGGCTGCCGTTTGGTCCTCCCATCCCTCTAGAGCGGGTAGAAGATTTTTGTTCCGTGTCTGTACTTGTTTGTGTGCTTGAAGTATTTCCATCAGGACTGGAATTCTCTATATTATTGGTCTGGTTATTCGTTTGAGTTCCTTCGCCTTGTTGTCCATTAGCGCTCTGGCCTCTAGTGCGATCATTGCCACCCGGCATTCCCCCACCACCGCCGCCAAATTGAGTCGGTCCGGCTTGTGGAATCATGCTGTTCCCCCCGTAGACGATCGGTGTCAATGCCCAGTACACAGGGCCGATAAACATAGCGAGTACACTTGCAATGATGGCGAATCTTGTGAACTTCTCAGATTTCATTCGTGCTACTACCAATAGCAGCGTGCCGATGATCCCTAGGATCAATACCGCGATGGACCAGCCGCTACCAATGGTATCGTTGTAATTTTGCAAAACAAACCAGCTAAATACCGAGGTTGCCAATACTGCGGCGGGTAACAGCCAGGAGAGCCAGTTGGAACGCTCACGATACTGCTTCCACAATTCTACGAATCCTGCTCCAAAGAGCGCTGCAATTGGTGGTGCGAGCATAATCAGGTAATAATGATGGAAGAATCCAGCTACGCTGAAAAATGCAGCTACGGGAATCAACCAGGCCAGCCAGAAGATGACCTCTTTGTGCTTTTGTGTGATATTACGACGTCGAATGCTTGCAAGCAGACCGATGGAAGCAATCAATGCGAATGGAAGCAACCAGCTGGCTTGACCTGACAGGGAAGATTGGAACAACCGTAAAGGTCCTTTTTCGCCAGTGCCGAACATGCCACCACCGGAATTTCCTCCCGGTCCACCGCCAGGACCACCCTGGCCACCTTGCCCTTCTCCAGGACCACCTTGCCCGTTGCCGCCGAATCCGCCTGTTGCCATGTTGTTGGCACCAGAGTCATCCGTAGTGGTAGTGCTGTCCGATGATGTAGTCGTCTGAGCTTGATCTGTGTTCGTATTGCTGCTATTCGTTGTAGCGATATTGTCCCGATCTGTGCGTTCACCGCCACGATTGCCAACTGTACCCTGATCTCCTGTCAGACGGGACAGGCCGTTATAACCAAAGGCCAAATTCAGTACAGAATTGGTACCACTACTTCCCATATAAGGGCGTTTGTCTGCTGGGGTGGAGTCCACCACGACTGCCCAGGAGAGCGATACGATCAGGAGAACGACTGCTGACCCTACCAGTGTTACTGCTTTTCGTTTCCAGTTAAACTTGGAGGCCAGCAGATAGAACAAACCCAGTGCGGGAACGATCATATAGGCTTGCAACATTTTTTCGTTAAAGGCGATGCCTACGACTGCGAAAGCAGCAAGGATCAGCCCGGTTTTGCTATTTCTAATGCCTCTGAACAATAGCCATGTTGCGAGCAACAGTGTGAAGACCAACATAGCGTCGATGTTATTCGTGCGGCTAACCGCTACGGCTATCGGTGTCGTTGCCATGGCGAAGGCGGCCAATCGTGCGGCCATCGTACCGAAGCTCGGTTTGACGAGCAAGTAAACGAGCAAGACCGATCCGACTTGAGCCAGCGCCTGTGGCAAGATAACGCTCCATCCGTGAAGCCCGAATATATAGGCACTCAGTGTCTGAATCCAGAACACCACAGGCGGTTTGTCTACCGTTACCGATCCGGCAGAATCAAGTGAGGCGAAAAAGAAGTTGTGAAAGCTCTGTAGCATGCTTGCTACGGCCGTCGTATAGTAGGTGTTTACATATTTGTCTTGCCAGGTGTTGTATCCGTTCAAAAATGCGGATATCAGCATAATGATGATCAGGGGGATGTCCGCCCTGGTCTTAAACCATTTCTTAATCATGTTCATTCCACTCCCTGTGAAAATTCTTTGTATTTATTCCGTTGTTCTAGCCGCTATCTTCAGGACTGCGGAATGACCAGTCGCTTCTGATCTTGGCCCGGTGAACTACCGGCTTGCTATTATCATGCCAGACCTACCTTAATTGGTTCTGAGCGCTCCCTGAACGTTAGCTGAAAGCTGAGCAGAGGTGCTTTTTTTGCGACAGGATTCAGGTATATTAGATACAGGTAAAAAATGAACCGACTTTTTTATGAGAAAAATGCGGCAACATGAAAGGGAAGATTAAATAATGAATCCAATACACGGAGTTAAAATTATGCTGGCAGATGATGAGCCTCATATTTTGCAATTTTTAGAGCTTGGACTGATTAATGAAGGATACGAAGTCAGAACCGCCGAGAACGGGAGTGAAGCGCTCGATTTGGCAAGAGAGTTTCGTCCGCATGTAGCGGTGCTGGATGTGATGATGCCGGAAATGAACGGTTTTGAGGTGTGCCAAAGTCTCAAGGAGACGGAGGATAACATCGCGGTTATTATGCTGACCGCCAAGGATGATGTAGACGATCGGGTAAAGGGTTTGAAAATCGGCGCGGATGATTATGTCGTGAAGCCCTTCAGTTTTAATGAGTTGCTGGCTCGCATTGAAGCGCGCTTGCGCAATCAGTTTCCCGATCTGCTGGGCGAAGTGGTTCACGGACCCTTTCAAGTGGATGATCGACGGAAGGAAATTCGTTATCAGAGTCAGGTGCTGGAGCTGTCGCCTACCGAATATGAACTATTGAAGTTTCTGGTGCTAAACCACGGGATTGTGCTGAGTAAAAGTCGTATACTGGACCGGGTATGGGGGTACGATTTTGGGGGCGAGGATAATATTGTTGAAGTGTACATCCGCTCCTTACGTGAAAAACTCAAAGACAAGGAGCACCGGGTCATTCGTACGCTGCGCGGTGTGGGATACCGGGTGGATCTGCTATGAAGGCGGGAGGGAAAAGTCGGAGGAAATATGCGCTCCGTTCTCTCCGGTCCCAGCTTTTAGCCAGAACGTTACTCATTTTGGCTTTGCTGCTCGTATTAATTGGTTTTCTACAATATTTTCTGATGAAAGATTTTTTGTATCGTAGTCGGGCAGAAGCTATGGATACGCAGCTGAATTCGATTCCTGCCGATTTATTGATTAAGGATTCACAGGAGCAGAGTGGGGTAACCGCTCCCCGAGAACAAACCAATCGGAGGAATAATCGACCGGGGCCGTTTTTGTTCTGGCCAGATATGTCGCTCGCTTCTATAGATATAGATGGCACCTTCCAGAGCTTGTCCAACGAAAACGGGCTTAAGCCGCCACGTCTCGCCACTGAGCAATATCATGCGATGCAGCAGAGCAAACGTATGCGTCACGGCTATCAATTAATCACGGATGCTCAGGGGAAAGAGCAACTGGTTGTATTCCGTCCGCTCGGTCCACCTGACCGTTCGTCCGGTTTACTTCAAATGGGCGTATCCACGAATTCTATGCAAGAGCAGTTGATTAACCAGCTCCGCACCTTTATTTTATTGTCACTGATTGCGCTTGCGATTGGGTTGGCGCTTATGCTTCCTGTGCTGCGCCGCACGTTGGTCCCCCTCTCCAGGATGGTCGAGGCAGTCAAACGTATTGATGCGGGCAATCTGGCCGAGCGCTTTGACGCAGAGCAGGGGCAGTATGAGGTGGATCGTTTGGCAGTTTCATTTAACGGGATGCTGGAACGGTTGGAGCATTCGTTTGCTGCCGAACGGGAATTGCAGATGCAGATGAGACGATTTATTGCGGATGCTTCCCATGAACTGCGCACCCCGCTCACATCTATTCACGGTTTCTTGGAAGTGCTGCTTCGTGGAGCAGCATCCAATCCGAAGCAGCTCCAATCAGCACTAGAAAGTATGTATGGTGAATCCAAGCGCATGAATAAGCTTGTCTCTGATTTACTATTGTTGGCTAAGCTGGACCGAACACCGGAGTTGAAACTGGAGGACATGTCACTAGATGCGTTGCTGTTGGAAATGAAACCGCAGCTCCTTATGCTGGCAGGTACACGTAAGGTAGTTTTTGATATGACGGCAGGTATACGGGTGTTGGCAGAGGGGGATAAAATCAAGCAGGTAGTGCTCAACCTGTTTCACAATGCTGTTCAACATACTGATATGGAAAGAGGTGTGATCCAGGTAAACCTGTCTGCAGGTAAGAAGTTGGTGGATATCCAAATTCGTGATAACGGACCAGGCATGAGTAAAGAACAGCTGGAGCGGATATTTGAGCGTTTTTATCGTGGAGATGAATCGCGTACACGTAGCTCAGGCGGGGCGGGCCTTGGTCTGGCCATTACACAGTCTATCGTGGAAGCACACGGCGGGAACATTACGGCCGAAAGCACACCGGGAACGGGAAGTGTATTCAAAGTAACGCTACCTTTAGCGGGAACAGTATAGTATTTAAGATTATGGCGTAACATAAAAATAGCCCCCCGAACCGCGACTTTGGTTAAATAACGGCTCGGGGGGCTTTTTAATTGTTAGTTAATGAGTGCAGCTTTTTGTAAGAGCACATGCAGCACCTTGGCAGATGCCTCACGGGTTGTAGGTGCATTCGGCTGGAAGTAGGAAGAGCCTTTAATCGTGGCTCCGTTAATAATACCTGCCGCACTTACTTTTTCAATACTATCCTTGGCATAGCCTGCAAAGGATGAAGTATCATGGTACGGTGTGCGTGCAGGACCATCGGCTGCTGTTTTGATTTGAAGCAGATCTACTGCTTTGCCCAGCACAACAGCAATTTCTTGACGACTGATATTTGCTTGCGGATCAAACTTGTCGTTGTTGCGACCTGTAATCAATCCGGCCTCATAAGCGGCTGCCACATCCCCGGCATACCAGCTACCTGCCGGAATATCACTGAATGGTGCAGTAGTACCTGGTGTCAGGCCAAGTGCCCGGGTGACCAAGGCTGCAAATTCTGCACGCGTCACGTTTTGCTTCGGTGAGAATTTCGTGTCGGTTGTGCCGTTAATGAGCAACTTATTCGAAAGCGATTGAATTTCGGATTGGGCATACGACGATGAAATATCTTCGAAGCTAACAGGACGTGTCGCCGCTGCATATGTTGAGAAGCCCGGACGGCTTACCTTAACGACGGTAGATCCATCAGCTTGCTTGGTGAAGACGGATGGAACTGGATAGACATTTCCATTCGCCGTATAGAGCACACCAGCTGTATTAGGATCAATTTGACCAGGTACGGTAAAGGATCGGCTAATAAATTGTCCTGGCGCAACTTTGAGCGATTGACTCTTGCCACCAGTGACAAGATTAGCTTCAAACCCTACCGGGGTGCCGATCACATTGGAGCCTTTCAGCTTACTTGTAAAAGTGCTGCTCGCCTCTGTCTGGCTGCTGATTACCACTTCAATGCCTGCACCAGCAGGAACATTTTTCAGAGCGGATACTGGCAAAGCCATAGAAGAGCCTGTATTGCTTACAATCAAGCTGCTTCCTGCTGAAGCCTTGCCCAGCGTTACCAGTTGTGTGGAAGTAAGCGATGCCTTCGTCGTTTGGCCTGCTTGGCTAGTAGCCGACAGTACAATAGCTGTCGGGCTGGAACCTGCTGCTGTCACGGCAGCCTGCAAATCTGCATCGGTTACTGTCAGCGACTGTACATTATTGTTCAATGCAACGGCTGTAGTGATAGTTTTAACAGCCTGTCCTTGTTTCACAACGCTTTGAAGTGAAGGTGCAGATGTAGGGACAGGAGTGGATGTGTTCGTTGTAGCAGAAGGTGTAGTATTGCTTCTGCCGCCACCTCCACCTCCGCCTCCACCACTACCGCTAGATGCGGCGCTATTATCCACGCGAATAGCTTTAGTGGCGGTGAAGAGTTTAGGACCTTTAGTAGTACTCACGACTTCGCCTTTTGCATTCAACTCCGGAGCGCTGACTTCCAGCTTGTATACGCCGTCCTTCAAATGCTGAATCACGGGCTGACCGTTAGCATCCAGAACAGAGTTTCCATTGTCATCTAATTCGGCGTAACTTCCGTCAATGCCCTTAAAGGAGTAGACGCCTTGTTTGAGGCGTGCATTGTCACCTTGTTCCTTGGAGGTCGTAATTCCATCGATCAGACCGATTAACTTGTCATCTACGCCGTATACATAGAGCGCGATCAGGTTCGTTTTATCCGTAGTCAGGCGGAATGCCAAATCTGTTGAGCGCTGAGCACCTGTACGACTCGGATAAATAATCGGGTTGGTAACACTCAGATCCTGCAAGCCAAACCCTGTTGCCGGATTTTCTTTGCCGACATGAACGACGAACGGCAGATGAAGCGTTGGCAGTCCGGCGCTTTTCAGAATAACTTCCCCTTCATATACACCTGTGGCTGCACCCGAATTTGGTTGTACAGACAGGAAGAACGGTTGCGATTTACCCGGTTCTGCCGAGATTGCTCCATTCGCGCCGACACCTTGCAACTGAACGGCAATGTTGCTCACGTCAGGTGTAGCAATCGGTTGAGTTGGATCAGAAGTTACATTATCATGTAAAACGGTGCTGGCTTCATATTGCACAGTGTTAGCCGACAAGTTTTTGAGTTGAAGCTGAATCTGCTTCGCATCACTACCAGGTCGTAACACCCCGAAGCTGGCGGAAGGATTATAATTCACAACCTCCTGCCGATTAAAGTTTTTGTCGAGAATCGTAATCTTTTCGACGGTTTCCAGCAGGGCTGGCGTCTGAATCGCATTAGCGATGTTTACAAGGCCTGCACCTTGGGAATACACATCATATTGGATTTTATCCTCATCAAAGAGTGTAATCGAAGTGTTGGCGAGCGCAGCGCGGATATCAAACGGTGTCCAGTTCGGATGCTGCTGCTTCAGCAGTACAGCAAGTCCAGCCACATGTGGAGACGCCATACTTGTACCGTTGCTACGTTTGTAAGCCTGCTCATACGATGCATCTGGATAGAACTTGGCGAAAGCAGGGTAGGTTGATAAAATGCCAACCCCCGGTGCGCTCACGTCTGGTTTGATGCTAAGCAGTTCATCTCCGTTCGGTCCGCGGGAGCTGAAATCGGCCATGGTATTACCTGCATTATCTGTGCGAATATAGTCTGCTCCAAAGGAAACGGAGAACTTTTCTCCAGCGTTGTCTACGATTTGTTTAGCCAGTGCACGGCCTTCCTTACCTTTCATGTCAAAGGTTGGAATAAAGTCAAAGCTGTCACCCAAATTGGAATTAACGTAGTCATCGCGACCTGAAATACTTTCCCCTAAATCAGCTTTGGTGATGTCGCCCGCTTTCGTATTCCCATTAAAAACGATAACAGCCTTCGCGCCGTTTTTTTTCGCATTTGTGATTTTATCCACGAATGCCAAGTTGCCGCGTGAAACGAGGACGATTTTTCCTGCTACGTCTTTCCTTTCAAAATCATCAGGTTGTCCCAGATTCGCATATACCAGCTCATAAGGGGCAGTTCCCAAAATGGAGGCAAAGTCTTCTCTGCCTGTCTCCCAGCCCATCAAATTAAAATCATAATGTGCATAAGCATCATTAGTTACGGTCTTTTTCAATTCACCGTTAGCCTCCCAATAGGTGTCACGGGTGACCGAAGCTGTACCAGAGAAGCTTTTGCTCGGCGAAGTAGCTGCACCGACGGAAATCGCCAGCTGTGATGTTGCGGGAGAACCCATGGAATAAAAATAGGGGCCTTCCTGTGCAGCATTACCATTCGCTATGACCGCGACTACGCCGGAAAGTACAGCATTATTAATAGCAATGGAATCCGGGGAGTTCGGGTCCTTTTCGGAATCCGAGCCCAGCGACAGGTTAATGACGTTCATACCATCTTTGACAGCGCGTTCAATGCCATCAATGACCTGTGCGGAGGAACCGGAGGAACGACCCGTCTTGGCATTGCGTCCAAGCACTTTATACACGTATAAGTCCGATTTATAGGCAATACCCTTTTGTACAATATCTGAGGATTTATTTGCGGCTTTACCGGCAATCGTGCCGGAGACGTGAGTACCATGTGTCGTTCCGCTAAAACCTGTGCCGTATGGGTCATTCTCTTTTTCAAGGAACGGTTCCTCGTAAGGGTCGTTGTCCTGTTCAAAAGAGTCATATCCGCCTTTATAGGCTTCTTTCAAATCCGGATGCTCATAATCGATACCGGTATCAATAACCCCGACCTTGATTCCCTCGCCATTCAATCCTTTGGCCCAGGCTTCAGGAATACCAATCTGGTCCAGCGGTGCGTTATCATAAGTGGCTTCACTGGCTGTAAGTGTTGGCGGGTCCTGTACGGGGATGGAATAATACGTTTTGTTTTCATGAATGGATTTTACGCCTGGCAGTTTAGCCAGTTCTGGAATCTTATTGGCCGGCAATGTGACCTCCAAGCCGTTAAGCACCGTGTTGTACTGGTAATTCACCTGGAGAGAAATACCATGCTCAGCGGCTTGGTCCACGAACGTAGTTTGCTCGGTGGCAATCGCGGATTCCGCTTTTTGCTCAGATTGAGCTGTGAAAGCTTGGACGCCTGAACGTGCCGCATATTTGTCCACGGCTAAGGGCTCACCATCAAGCTGTACGATGACTCTGACCTGGCGGGAAGAGTCTGTGCTTAGCTCTGGCGAAATGAAGGCCGGAGCCGCCTCAATAGTCAATGCTTGCTGAGCTTCCAAAAATGAGTTGAGTTGTAGATCTGCGGTAGCAGCAGAACTGACAGACGGCAGAGACAAGCTTACCGTCAAGGCAAGAGCGAGTGATACGACAGGTATTTTTTTCAAAATGATCGGCTTTTTCAAAGATTTCCCTCTTTTCAATCAAAATATGATATGTCTACATACTAGGATTTGAAGCCACTGCCGTTGTTCTCACGCCTCCCTTAATATCTAAAATAATAGAATTGACCACTGGTGACTAACTAGCCAGTTTTGAGGCATATCTTACCATATTGGTGGGATATATTACTATATGTTTTTTATATTTTTAGAAAAAATAAGGGTAACATTACATGTAGATTCCATGGAAATGTTATGAATTTACTAGATTATTTTTGAAAACAATCAAAGGGGAATGGGAGAATGCGAGATTTAATGATATAATCTGCATTGGAATTGTTGAGGTTTCACAATCATGTAAAATGCCTAAGGCAAAGGAGTCGATTATGTTGGCAAAAACGTTGATTTTCGGGCATAAAAATCCGGATACGGATACCATTTGCTCAGCTATTGCTTATGCAGACTTAAAAACCAAACTGGGCGCGGACGTAGAGCCGGTTCGTCTGGGCGAGGTGAACGGGGAAACCCAGTATGCACTGGATTATTTCAAAGTGAGCGCGCCACGTCTGGTTGAGCAGGTTGCTGCTGAAACGGACAACGTCATTCTGGTCGATCATAATGAACGCCAGCAAAGCGCCGCTGATATTGACAAGGTACGTGTAACTGAAGTCATCGACCATCACCGGATCGCTAACTTTGAAACAAGCCAGCCGTTATACTTCCGAGCTGAGCCGGTGGGTTGCACAGCCACCATTTTGAACAAGCTCTACAAGGAAAATGGTATAGCGATTCCGAAAGAAATCGCAGGTCTAATGTTGTCCGCGATTATTTCCGATTCCCTGTTGTTTAAATCCCCAACCTGCACGGATCAAGACGTAGCTGCTGCTCGTGAACTGGCTGAAATTGCTGGTGTAGATGCAGATCGTTACGGATTTGACTTGCTTAAAGCGGGAGCTGATTTGAGTGGTCATACCATTGAACAGTTAGTAAGTCTGGATGCCAAAGAATTTCAGATGAATGGTCGCAAAGTGGAAATTGCTCAAGTGAACGCAGTAGACGTCAACGATGTGCTATCGCGTCAAGCTGACCTAGAAGCTGCATTATCCCAAACCATTGAGGCCAAAAATCTCGATCTGTTCCTGTTCGTTGTAACAGACATCGTGAACAGTGATTCTATTGGTATTGCCCTGGGAAGCCAAGCACAAGCGGTTGAGAAAGCCTATAATGTTCAGTTGGACGACAATAAGGCTGTTCTAAAAGGCGTTGTATCGCGCAAATCGCAAATTGTGCCTGTATTGACTGACGCTTTTAACAGTTTGTAATGATAAATAATAAGCCTCCTGAGCCCGACTGCATAATGGCAGTGGAAGCAGGAGGCTTATTTTTATTTCTTCAGTTCTGCCAGGACATCTCCGATGCGGAATTCAAATGCCAATTTCAACTGATCGCTCATCAGGTGCCAGGCGTTTTCAGCTACAGCGAGATCGCCGCTATGAGTAAAGGCATGTGCGGCACCCATGTATTTTTTATACTTCACGGGGACATCTGCTTCAATCAGCCGTTTGGCATACAACTCGGCTTCGTCAGCCAAGGAGTCCAACTCCGCGGTTATGATCAGAGCAGGAGGGAGATTATGTAGTGATTCTGCAAAAATGGGGGAAACCAACGGATTTCGCGCCTCATCTGGTGAGTTCATATAACTTTCATTAAAGATTTTTGCTACTCGTGGCGGAATCCCCTTCTCGAATTGGGGCTTCAATTTGGGATCTGTAGCAATATCCAGTGGTGGGTAATCCAGTACCTGATATACAATCGGAAATTCCTTGCGATCCCGGGCCATAAGACACAGCGCTGCCGCTAAATTGCCACCCGCACTGTGTCCCCCGACCGCAATGCGTTGAGGATCTACGTTAAGCACATCAGGATGCTTGTACAACCATTGGGTCACCTCATAGCTTTCCTGTAGCGGGATAGGGAATTTATGTTCTGGGGCCAAGCGATAATCGACATTAACGACGACGCAATTCGCACGTTCAGCAATGACCGGGCACCAGGGATCATCCATTTCGGCGCTACCCATTACAAAACCGCTGCCATGGAAATTAACGAATACAGGGAGTGGATCAGCAGACCGGTGAGAAGGTTCATATACAATCACCCTGGAGTCACCAATAGAGGTGGGGATGATCCTTTCCTTCCGATGTACTTTGGGAGAATGCGAAGGTTTGAAATCGGACGCAGCTACCATTCTGCCAGCCGATATGCGAGCAAGTTTGACGAACAGTTTTTGTCTCAGTCTTCGCACCATTTTTCTCTCTCCTCTCTGGAGTCGGTTAGACGCGAACCTTTAACATCTTCAAACGCAGAACGTACGCGTGACAAATAGGTTTGGAACTGACAGATTTCCGACTCACTAAAGTCTGACATCAGACGTGAAGCCAGCCCTACGAAAAACGGATCCATCTGTTGAATTTTACTTCTTCCTTTATCGTTCAGGGACACGAACACTCCCCGCTTGTCATTGGGATCGTCATATTTATTAATGAATCCCTCTTGTTCGAGAGAAATAACCATAGAACTGATTGCTGCCCGGCTTACACCCATCTTATCAGCCAAAGCAGAAGGAGATGACATTTCATCTCTTTGCGCTGAAAGTACACAAAGCGCGATATATTGCCCGTAGGAGAGACCAAATTCACGTGAACGTTTTTCCATATTTTTGCGTATTTCATACGTTATGGAAAATAAATCTACCAAAACACCAATCGGTTTATTGCCACCTGGAAAGAGATTATAGGCCAGTTGACGAATTTCGGAGTCCAAAAAAAAGAACATGCGATCCACCTCGATGTAGTTAATTAGTTAACTGTAATTTAATTAACCACTGGTTGCAATGATTTATACAAACTTTGTTCTGCATTTTTTAAAAAATATATCTGTAAAACGTCATATCCAGGGGCCGATACACTGATCGAGGCCCTGATTCACAAAGGCTTGTATGGAGGGCTGGCGCAGGGTACGTCCTTCTTGCCATCGCCACTCACTATATTGAACCTTGGCGGTATACATGGGTTGCACCCAAAATGCGTCTTGATGCCGATCCGGTTTATTGCTAAAAGGTCGCTCCGATATGGTATGTGGCAGCAGGCGCTCGGTAAGCTGACGCCAATCTTCCCGAGTCAGCTTACCCGTACCCACATGCCCGATATAGCGCAGCATTCCTTGTTTATCATATTGGCCCAGCAACAGAGCGTTGATAAGGCCTCCATTTAGGGTATAGCCACCGATAACGGCAATGATATCGCCATAATTTTTGACTTTGACCCATCGTCTGTCTTTTCCGCCCAATGTGTACGGACTATCCAGCTTTTTACACACAATGCCTTCCATTCCTTGGCTGCACATGACCTGAAATAGAGCTTGTCCATCAGGATGAGCGGGAGCCAGTTGAATCCGTTCATTCGGTATGATGATCTGATGCAGCAGTTCAAGCCTTTCCTGTAACGGTTTAAGATGAACCCACTCCCCGTTCAGATAAACAATATCAAACAACATGTAAGTAGCGGGTACAGCTTCATAGGCTGACTGAATTCGATCCGTCCGACGAATCAGATCCCTTCGCATAATTTCATGGAACGATGGCTTACCGTCGGCACCGAGTGCGATCATTTCCCCGTCCAATATGACCGAATCAGCCTTACAGTAGGAGGGGAAGAGAGCAAGCTCCGGGTATAAAAGCGTGCGTTCATGCTGCTTGCGGTTGAACAGACGCGTACCGCCCTGGTCGTGATACGTCAAAATTCTCGTACCGTCCCATTTTATTTCGTAACGCCAAAGGCCTGTTGCATCTACAGGTACTTTTTCGCTCAGTTCAGGTTCAAACGGGATGACAGGTTTTAATTCCGTACGCAACGCAGCACCTCCCTTGCCTTCATTGGAATAAATATAGTGTCGACGATAGATCTTATTTTATGTATGTGATGTTTCGCTGATTCCTAAATAGGGGAATGATAAGGATATCTTGGGCCGGCATGAAGTGATTGCAGTAATTCGTTAGCATGGAGTTGTAACGGGATGTTCTTCAGTCAGAAAGGAGATTGGTTTCATGAGACAAATTCGCGAGGAGGACCATGCAGTAGTCATGGTGGATAATGGGCAGGTAGTTGCAGAAGTAGGCTATAAATCCATAGATGACCACTCATTGGTCATTGACCATACATTTGTATCCGAGCAGTTACGGGGTCAAAAAATCGGCAAGGAACTTATCGACCGAGTGGTTGATATGGCAAGGAATGAGCATAAAAAGGTTATTCCTGCTTGCTCGTACGCGCTTGCTCTGTTCAAGCGCCATCAGGAATACAGTGACGTATGGCAGCAATGAATATGGACCATCAAGGCTGCTTAATTGCATAACCGATACAACACCGGAGCGGGTAATCAGACCTTCCCGGTGTTTTTTGTGTGCATAAAGCTTGTAAAATCAATGCATTCTACCGTTGATATAGGGAAGTAAAGGGCTATTCTCAAATGTTGAAGCATATTTTCTGACAGATGGCTATGAAATTGTTCATACTGTTGTCACTTCACAGGCTGTCCATCAGTTCTATATAATATATTATGGTTATGACTACAACAGTAACGAAAACCTGAATTTAACGAAGGAGACGCTCATGATGAATAAAGCGAGTGAGGACAAGCAGTACGTTCCAACGAGCAATCGTAATTTTACAGCCTTGATTATCACCGTTTCCATTATAGCCAACGTGATTATTTTGCTGCTGTTCTTTTCGCCGATCGGATACCAGGGTAGTGTGAGTTTTGATCTCACTATTTTCCCAAGGCTGAATGCGATTTTTAACAGCTTCACATTTATTTTTCTGGTGGCTGCACTGGTTGCTATTTTCAAAAAGAACATTAAGCTTCATAAAACCTTTGTTTTGCTGGCCTTCGCCAGTACCGTTTTATTTTTATTTTCCTATCTGACCTTTCATTACATTTCGCCGGAAACTGCAAAATATGGTGGGGTGGGTATCCTTCGGCCGATTTACTTTACGCTGTTGATTTCGCATAGTATACTGGCTGCGATTATTGTACCGCTGGCCCTGTTCACGGTTGTATGGGGATGGACGATGCAGGTAGCAAAACATCGTAAGATTGCACGCTGGACGATGCCGATTTGGCTATATGTGAGCTTGACCGGGGTACTGGTGTACGTTTTCATGGCCCCATACTATTAATAGATTAAACCCTTTGCGGGTTGATTTAGGGAAATGGCGTCTCTGCTGAAGAGACGCCTTTTTTGTATCCAATAAAAGAAAAATTATTCCTTCTAAATTTATTTTATTGAAAAAACGTTCCTTCTTTAGCGGCATTTCTGCTATAATTTGCCTTAATCAACTAAGAACAAGGGGGTCACCATGTGACAAAGAAAGCGAAAGGCAGGTTACGGTTGCTTGTATCTATGCTAGCGCTGGTTGTACTGCTGAGCAGCTGCGGTGGTGGAGGATCAAAGTCGGAAAAGGTTGACGGAGGGAAAGTAACACTGCAATTTTGGACCATTGCACTACAACCTACATTTACCCCGTATTTCAATCGGGTGATTGCCGATTATGAGCAGAAGAACCCCAATGTCAAAATTGACTGGAAGGATTACCCTTATGACGCAGTAACCAACAAGCTGTTGACAAGTATCGCTAGCAACAGCAGTCCAGATGTAGTCAATCTCAATACAGAATTTGCTAGCCAAATGGGCTCCAAGGGTGCTGTTGTTGATATGAATGAGCATTTGTCGCCCGAGGAAAAGGCTGCTTATTTCGAGGGTATTTATAATTCTACAGTTATTAACGGTAAAGCTTATGCGCTACCCTGGTATACCGGTACAGAAGTGCTTTACATGAATACAAAGCTGGTCAAAGCTGCCGGATTGGACCCTGCTCATCCGCCCAAAACCCGGGAGGAATTGTCTGAATGGGGCCGTCAGATTAATAGAAAAATTGGCAAGGCAGGCTATGCTCAGCAGCTTGTATCCAAGCTTTTCGCTGTGGACGGCATTCCTATCCTAAATAAAGAAAAGACAGCAGCGGCGTTCAACACACCAGAAGCAGTCACTATGATTGATAATCTAAAGAAACAGATGGAAGATGGCATTGTACTCAAGGAAGACGCTGAATTCTCACAACAAGTGAAATATTATGCCGGCGAGCAGGTTGCTTTCGAGCTGGCAGGCCCGACGTTCATCAATTTTATCAAAACGGCAGCGCCGGACGTTTATAAAAACACAATTGCTGTCCCTGTCCCAACCGGCAAAGCCGATGTGCGACTCTCCAACTCCATGGACCTGGTCGTACCTGCTATGTCTGCACATGTGGACGAAGCAGTGAAATTTGCTGTTTTCTTGACAAACGCAGAGAGTCAAACAGCTTTTTCTAAAGCGGCGAATACACTACCTTCCACGAAAGACTCCATTAAAGATCCATATTTTACTCAGTCTGACAAATCATTAGAAGCACAAGCCAAGGTAGTATCCGCACAAAGCTTGGATAAGGCGACAGATTATATGGTCGGTGTGCCTAATGCCAAAGATGTGAATAGTGCCATCGCGCGAGCTTTACAAAATATGGTATTGAATGGCACGGATACGAAGCAGACGCTTACTGCTTTGGAGCAGGAAGTGAACGATATTTTAAAGCAATAGGTTTGACAGGGGAGTAAGTGAATACTCCCCTGTTCATTTATCAAAATCAGGTGGTGATGCAGCATGATCAAATGGTTGAGGTCGGAGTCCTTTACGGCCTGGGCCTTTATGACGCCGGGACTGTTATTGCTTGCCGTCTTTGTATTTTGGCCTATTATTTACAGCATTCCGCTGGCATTGACGGACTACTCTGTCATATCAGATACCCATTTTGTCGGCTTGGATAATTTTGAAGCGGCGTTTAAGGACCGTAACTTTCTAATTTCGATTTGGAACTCATTGTTGTACGTGCTCATTGTCCCCTTTCTTCAAATTTTCTCCATCCTGATGGCTGTGCTTGTGAATAGCCGTATCCCGGGAATTAAAATATTTCGTACGACCTACTACATCCCTGTTGTGACTTCGATGGTAGCGGTAGCCTTAATTTGGAGCTGGCTGTTGGGCAAAAACAGCATAGTGAACTACTTGCTCATGCAGGTCGGCTTGATTAGCAAAGACATACACTGGTTATCGGACAGCAACTTGGCCTTGTATGTACTAATGTTCATCACAATGTGGAAGGGACTCGGGTATTATATGATGCTCTATCTGGCTGGATTACAAAATATTCCCCAAGATCTGTACGAAGCCGCTAGAGTCGACGGAGCAAGCCGATGGCGTCTGATTGTCCATATTACTCTTCCGCTACTGAGACCCTACGTTCTGTTCTGTACCCTTATATCGCTCATGTCAGCTATTCGCGTATTTGATGAAGTATATGTACTAACCAAGGGTGGACCGGGAACGGCCACGTTGACATCCAGCTTGTATATTTTTCAAAAGGGCATGGAGCAGTTTAATTTTGGATATGCTTCGGCGCTTGGCTTAATTGTCGGTGCAATGATTGCCGTACTTAGTATTATCGTATTCCGATTCAATAGGAAAGGCGGTGTCAATCCCTATTGATGAATCTAAAGGATGACAAAATGCTACGCTCATCTCTACCTAAAAAGGAAAGCAGCCGCATCATGCGCAGTCTTGCTCGAATGCTGAGAATGACGGTCATCTACGTGCTTCTAGTGCTACTCGCCCTCTTTTTAATGGGACCGTTCCTATGGCTGCTCAGCGTATCCCTCATGCCAGGCCGCAACATTTTTACAACGCCACCCGCTATTTTTCCGACCTTTATTGATTTCGACAACTACGTTCAGGTGTGGCAGTTCATGAATTTTCCAAAGTATATGCTGAATACGGTCATCATTACGGTGTTGGGCGTTGTGCTCAATGTGGTGCTCGCCAGTCTGACAGGATATCCCTTGGCTGTGTTTCGTTTTAAGGGTAAAAATCTGGTGTTTACGTTGCTGATTGCCACGATGATTATTCCTTCCTACACCGCATTTATTGTGCATTATCTGACCATTCAAGGGCTTCATCTAGGCAATACCTATTTAGGTGTGGTGTTGCCTGGGGCAGTCTCCGTTTTCAACATTTTTCTAATGCGACAGACGTTTATCCATATTCCTACCGATGTGCGTGATTCCGGTAAAATGGACGGCGCTTCGGAGTTCCGAATTTGGTGGCAGCTGGTGCTTCCGCTGGTCAAGCCAGCGCTGGCTGTAATCTCTCTATTGGAGGCGATGTCGTTCTGGAACAGCTTTCTGTGGCCTATCGTTATTTTGAACGATACGGAGCTATATCCGCTGGCAGCTGCGCTCACGTATCTCAACGGTCAATTTGCCTATAACTTCGGCTGGATTGCTGCAGGCACAATGATTTCGGTACTGCCGATCATTATATTGTTCCTGTTTACGCAGCGCTACTATATGGAAGGTCTGGCGGGAGCGGTAAAAGGATAAGCCAGTAGTTACGGCTACGAAGAGCCTGTGAAGGGAAGGAGACGATTGCGATGAAATTGTCCAAAGGAATGGGGCCTCATTCAGGTGTAGGGCTATCACGGCAGGAGATACAATATTATTTTCGTGATGTGTTTGACAGCGGGGAAAGGCTGGTTATCTCCGAACCGCGACTGATCTGTGAACTGTCCTCTCGCTTTGCAATGAATCAGGAGTATGAAGGTGTGCTGGACCCTGAGGGACCGATCAAGCTCATTGCACCTCCAGGACCGGGTGTACCGACTGAAACACGGGGAAGTGTACAGTTGGCGCTCGAATATGACGGGACGCTTGCTGCAGACGGATATCGGTTGGACATTCAGAAGGACGGGCGGATTGAAATCCACGCTTCCAATAAAAGAGGGCTCAAATACGGCATGGATGCCCTGCATCTCCTGCTTCAGGTGGAACAGGAGCGATGTACTCTGCCGGTGATGTCTATTCGGGATGAGCCTTCATTTCCGGTCCGAGGAATTATTGAAGGCTTCTATGGGATACCGTGGAGTTTCGCGGATCGGCTGGATGCCGTCCGTTTTATGGCTACGCACCGGATGAACACGTTCATGTATGCCCCCAAGGATGATCCATATCATCGTGAGCTATGGAGAGAACCGTACCCTGAGGATACGTTTGCCCAGATCCGCGAATTGAAGGAAGCCTGCGAACGGCATGAGATTGATTTTCATTATTGTATCAGCCCAGGGAACGACCTGAGCTTTGGCAGCGATGAAGATTTCCTCAAATTGACGGAAAAGCTGGCGGCCGTGATTGCGATTGGCGTACGTCATTTTTCTGTATTAATGGATGACATTGACTATGTACTCAAAGGGGAAAATCGACATTTGCTGGGCCGCTCGGGTCACGCTCATGTCTTTTTGACGAACAAGGTGCATGCATGGCTGGCTGAACGACTGCCTGAATTTACGCTGACGGTCTGTCCTTCGGAATATTGGTCATATTGGGATACCGAATACAAAAAGGATTTCCGTGAGCGGCTGCATCCGGAGATTAAGGTGTTCTGGACGGGGTACTTTGTTTTTGCCCCACAGATTAGTCGCGAGCACGCCGTTGATAATCATGCATACTTTGGGCATGAGCTGTGGCTGTGGGATAACATCCCGGTGAATGATTGTGACCATGATCGGTTATTCCTTGATCCGCTGCGCGGACGGTATTCCGGGCTACCGGACTGCGGACATACCGGTATGGTGGCCAACCCGATGAATCAGTGGGAATGCTCCAAAGTGACGCTCATCACGATGTCCCACTACATGTGGAACAGTGAACGGTATATGCCTGAGCTATCTTGGGAATGGGCTGCGCGGGAGTTAGCGGGAGAGCGTGCGGATGAACTGATGTTTTTCTGTCGTCAAAATAGGAACAGCCGACTAGGCGGCAACACGTATGAGGACGTGGACCTTGCTTTGAAAATGCGCGATATCCCTGCGCTGGATATGTACTTTGAGCGGCTGCTTCAGGCGGTGAGTGTCCTACGGAACGTGCCTGCCGATGATCTAGCCGCAGGGTTCGTGTCCCAGGCCGCGCCGTGGCTGGAACGTGCCGAGCTGGACGCGGGCCTGTGGCAGGTGCTGCGTCAAGCTGCGCTCAGCAGCGAGCGACAGGACGATGCACAGTCGGGGGAGAGCAGCACGTCGAGCGAAGCAGTTGAAGGGCCAGAGCCGTCGCCTCTGACGGACGAAATCGCAGGAGAACTGCGACGCGGTATCACTGCTTGCTTAGAAGCGGAGGTTCGGCTGGGTAGCAATCCAGCAATCCGTGCTGCCGCGCAGTGGGGTTATGTCGATCAGGACGAACAAGGCAAATATCGGCTGATCTTGTGAGTGTTTGCGATGGATTAAGAAACCAAGGCAGCATAGCTGCCCTGAAAATAATCATTTGCCGTTAGGATAACGGTAATTTTCAGGAGAGGTGGAATGTACGATGAAGTCAAACACCCGATTACTTTTTATACCGCTGGATGAGCGGCCCTGTAATTATCAATTTCCTTATTTACTGGCACAAGGCACAGACTTGGAAATGGAGCGGCCCCCATTGGAATGGATGGGGCAAAAGAAAACCCCTGGCGATACGACCAGACTATGGGCATGGCTCGAAGAACGCGCAGCGACTGCTGATGGAGCCATTGTTGCGATGGATACGTTGCTGTACGGAGGAATCGTACCTTCTCGACTACACGGTATGTCGAGCGAGCAGGTCAGAGATAGAGTGAATCGGCTTCGCAGGCTAAAGCAATTATATCCGCAACTGACTCTGTATGCATTTCAACTGATTATGCGTTGTCCGCAATACTCTTTGGCTGATGAAGAACCGGATTACTATGCCGATTGGGGTCGTGAGATATTCAGAAAGGGCTTCATTGAGCATCGTCAGGAACTGGGGATCGCTACCGCAGAAGAGTTGCTTGAATTAGTTGATATTAACGAGCGTTTGCCAATGGAAATACTGGATGATTACTTGGGGCGTCGCCATGTGAATTTGGAGGCCAATGAAGTTGCACTGGATCTCGTAGCAGAAGGTATCATTGATTTTATGATCATCCCACAGGATGATTCGGCTCCCTACGGCTATACCGCCAAGGATCAGCAGCGGCTAAGAAGTCGTATTTCTGAGCTTGAGCTGGATTTGAATGTATACATGTACCCGGGGGCAGATGAAGTGGGTTGTACGTTGCTGGCTCGTTGGGTTAACAAGATGAATAATGTAATCCCACTGGTGTATCCTCGATTGTCTGCTTTGCAGGGGGCATTCGTAGTTCCGCTTTTTGAAGATCGCTATTTTTACGAAACCTTAAAATATCAGATTATGGCGGCAGGTGGGCTAATAGCTTCCTCAGCAATGGAGGCTGATTTGATTTTGTTGGCTAACACACCCGGTGACACGATGGCAGAAGCTTCATCCCAGCAGCGTGCAATGACCGGATATGATGTACATCGGAATGTAGTAGAGCTGGTTGAGTACGGTTCTTATATGCTGCAATATGCGGGTCAAAATGTTGCAGTTGCTGATGTGGGCTACGCCAACGGCGCAGATCTCAAGCTAATTAGACTATTGAAGCAAAAAGGACTGCTTTTTAAGCTGGCGGGTTATGCAGGCTGGAATACCAGTTCTAACACGCTGGGCACCGTCATTGCCCAGTCTATGCTGTATACCCACTATGGCTCTACGGAGGAACATTTGGATTTTCTGTCGCTGCGCTACGCCGAGGATGCCTGTTATTGCGCTGTGGTACGTACGGCTATGAATAACGGGATTGTGGAGCAGATGGGTTTTACCAAGTTTATGCTCGATGGACCGAGAGGCTCGGTAGCTGCGGTTATTCGCGGACGGCTGGAGCAGGCGCTCAATGAATATGTGAACGGGCCGGAAGGCCGCGTGGAAATTACAGATTGCTACATGCCGTGGAACCGCACCTTTGAAGTCGGATTAACCGTACGGCATCATGCCGAGAAGAGAGGGTGATTCCTATGGGAATGGAAGGTGTGTTATCCAAAGTTCAGCACGGACTGATCGTATCCTGTCAGGCGCTACCAGGCGAACCGTTACATGGAGCAGATTCTATGGTCAAAATGGCGCGTGCCGCACAGCAAGGTGGAGCTGTAGCGATTCGCGCCAATGGTGCATCGGATGTACGTGCGATTAAACAGGCGATTTCTCTACCAGTCATTGGCTTGATTAAGCGGGATTATGATGATTCTGATATTTACATTACGCCTACCCTTCGTGAAATGGAGGAACTGGTGGAGGCAGGCGCGGATATCATTGCGCTGGATGCCACATTACGACCGCGCCCAGCGGGATGCAAGCTGAAGAGGCTCATAGATTATGCCCATGAGCAGGGAGTTACTTCCATGGCAGACATTTCGACACTGGAGGAGGCGCTTCATGCGGCCTCTCTTGGCGCAGACTGCGTATCCACCACGTTATCCGGGTATACACCGTACTCTACTCGGATTGAGGGTCCTGATCTGGAGCTGGTTCGGAGAGCGTCAGAACTGGTTCCTGTTCCTTTAATTGCAGAGGGCAAAATCTATGATCCGGCGCAGGTTGAGGAAGCATTCCGAATGGGAGCACATGCAGTAGTTGTAGGCTCGGCGATTACCAGACCCCAATTGATTACGCAGCGGTTTGCCGATGCCGCAAGGAAGGCAGTGAAATGCATCTATGGAGATGAACGACCGAATTAACACATATTATCCTTCATTAACGAAATCGGAGCAGAAAGTCGCCTTGTGCGTACTGGAGCATCCCGCAGACATCATATATTTCTCCGTGACAGAGCTGGCGGATTTTGCAGGTACAGGTGAAACGACCGTCATGCGCTTTTGCCGGAAGATTGGTTTCAAAGGCTATCAGGATTTCCGACTGTCCCTGGCGCAAAACCAGACTTATCGTAAAAGTGATATGGGCGAGGAGAACATCGACCCAGATGACGAGCAAGATATTACGCGTACGGTGTATCACAACATGCTCGATATTTTGCACTCCAGTATGGGGCTGCTGGACCATTCAGAGCTTGGTCGTGCGATTGCGTGTCTCGATCAAGCGGGCTATGTTCAATTTTTCGGTGTGGGCGCTTCGGGAATTTCTGCGCAGGATGCTAAAAACCGTTTCTTACGGATCGGGCGTCGCGCCGAGGCTGTGGCAGACGGACATATTCAGTCGATGATGGCGGTGTCCATGAACCCGGGTGATGTGGCTATCGGCATCAGTGTATCAGGAAGTACGCTGGATACGAACGATATGCTGCATAAAGCCAAGCAAAACGGTGCAACGGTTATCGCGATTACAAATTATGCGAAATCACCCATTACCTCCATTGCGGATATCGTGTTGCTGACCGCAGGCAAGGAAGCTCCAATAGAAGGTGGTTCAATCGGCGCTAAAATCTCACAACTATTCGTGATTGACCTCATCTGCGAAGGGCTTGCTCGCAAGCATACGAATCACACCAAACAGATGAAGGAAAAAACAGCGAGGGCCGTTATTGAACGAAGCTATTGAGATTTTTCAGTTGTGAATTGAAACTTGTGCTCCGACAGTTCAATGACTTGTGTTTGTGGTGCTTATGAATGGCTATTTCAAGTATTGCTATTAATAGAAGGTTTGTACAAAGAGCTAGTAAGCTTTTATGTAGGGCAACAAGGAGGTTGGTGTGGTGGTAGCTGCTGTGAACAGAGTCATTGGAATCGACATTGGGGGCACATCGGTGAAGGCCGCCATAGTGGCACGGGACGGATCGGTGCTTGATGAAATCCGGCTGGATACGGACGCTTCCCGTGGACGTGAATGGGTGTTGTCGCAGGTGTCAGAATCTGTGCTCGGACTGTTGCGTTCTTTTGGGGATACCAGCATCGGTGCCTATATAGATATAGGCGCTCTAGGCATTGCTACTGCTGGCAGAGTAAATGTGGAGAGCGGCGTAGTTGTGTATGCCACAGATAACCTACCTGGCTGGCAAGGTACATCCTTAGTAACGTGGGCTAAAGAAAAACTGGCTTTACGAGCGGTTGCTGATAATGATGCGAACGCCGCTTTACTTGGAGAAGCGTGGCAGGGAGCGGGGAAGGGCAAGCGACGTTTGGTGATGCTCACGTTGGGAACAGGTGTCGGAGGTGCATATATGGAAAATGGCCTCTTGTGCAGAGGGGCTTATTGGAGCGGCGGTGATTGGGGGCACAGTATTCTATACCCCGGAGGACACCCCTGTAATTGCGGAAAAAAAGGGTGCGCCGAGCAATATGTATCGGGGAGCGCCCTGTTACGTCGAGGTAGGGAACACGTCGGTAAATTGTACCGCTCGGGAAACGAGATTGTGAAAGAGGCCGTTCACGGTAACCAGGAGGCAATCCAGGTGCTGGATGATTACACCGCAGATTTAGCTGTACTTCTAGCTAACATCTCGGTGACTCTTGATCCTGAGGGGATCATTGTAGGCGGAGGAGTAGCGGACACGGGAGAGGTCTGGTGGCCTATGCTGGAAAAGCATCTGCACCAATTTGGAGTTCAAACGGAAGTAAGTCGGGCATTGTTGGGCAATCGCGCTGGAATCATCGGCGCTGCACGGCTTGCCTTCGAAATGACCGAGTCCTAGTACAAGAATGAAAGGGGAACGAACCATGACGCAAAAACGGCTTGATACCGACATTGTTGTGATTGGCGGAGGTCTGGGGGGGATATCGGCAGCTCTTGCGGCGGCGAAGGCTGGCATGAGAGTCATCGTGACAGAGGAGACGGACTGGTTAGGGGGGCAGTTAACTTCACAGGCGGTTCCTCCAGATGAGCATCGATGGATCGAACAATTTGGTTGCACAGCAACATACCGTGAGTTCCGTAATCGTGTACGTGACTATTACCGTCAGAACTATCCGTTAACCGAAGAAGCTCGAAATAATCCCATTCTCAATCCTGGGAACGGTTGGGTAAGCCGTCTGGCCCATGAACCACGGGTAGCTCTGCGGGTGCTTGAAGATATGCTCGCTCCTTATTTGAATACGGGGCGCGTTCATGTATATTATCACACCGTGCCTATTGCCGTTCAGACGGATGGGGACTGTATTACTTCTGTAACTGTCCGTACCTCGAATAGCGCTGATCATAAGTGTGGATTTAGAGTGCTGCACGGAACGTTTTATCTGGATGCGACAGAGTGTGGTGATCTCCTTCCGATGGCGGGCGTGGAGCATACGAGTGGAGCGGAGTCGCGGGCTGCTACGGGTGAACCTCATGCACTGGAGTGTGCTAACCCTTTTGATATGCAATCTATCACACATGTGGCTGCCGTAGACTATATTCCCCAGGAAAGCTTCATTATAGAGCGGCCGCAACAATATGATTTCTGGAGAAATTATATTCCGTCCTTTTCCCGTTTTCCGATTTTGAGCTGGTTTGCTACTGACGCGGATGATACCAGTAAACTAAAACAGTTCACATTGTTTCCTAACGATCAGGGCATTGTATCCTTATGGGATTATCGTCGTATTGTAGATCCCTCGATATGGAGCAAACCGCTAAATGATGGTGAGGTAACTCTTTTAAACTGGGCGCAAAATGATTATTACCTAGGGCCATTGATCGGTGTCACCGCTCAGGAGCAGGCAAAACATCGAGAAGGAGCGCGTGAGTTGACTCGTTCATTAATATATTGGCTTCAAACCGAAGCGCCCCGATTAGATGGAGGGTTCGGCTATCCGGGAATTCGACCACGGGGTGATATTCTCGGCACTTCTGACGGTCTGGCTAAAACGGCTTATATTCGCGAGTCACGCCGAATTCAGGCCAATTATATGATATCTGAGTTTGATGTAAGTCGTGAGCTTCGGGGAGAAGAGGGTCCTAAGCGATATACAGACAGTGTAGGTGTAGGTAGCTATCATTTGGATCTTCATCCAACTACGGTATCTCAGCGAACATTCTACATCCCTAACTATCCCTATGAAATTCCATTGGGCTCACTTATTCCGGTGAGGGTACGCAATTTACTTCCTGCCTGCAAAAATATAGGGATGACCCAAATAGCCAATGGCTGCTATCGATTGCATCCTACAGAATGGAATATAGGAGAATCAGCGGGAAGCCTAGCGGCTTACTGTGTCTCCAACGAAGTATATCCCATTGAAGTGAGCCGATCAGCAGAGCATCTTGGATGTTTTCAAAATGTTCTTCTTCGCCAAGGTGTCGAATTGCACTGGCCTGCAGAGGTATTTGAGCCAGAGGAAGTCATCAGCTAATGAAGGGGCAACTAGCCCCTCGACTGATTTTAAATGAGCTGAAAGATGAGTGGATTTATTCTAAAATAAAAAAATGAAAAAAAGTGCTTGCTAAGTTGCTGAGGTTTATGATATATTATTTGAGCTGACAACAAAACAGCAGTTTCAAAAGCGAAAAGCTTGGGTGAAATGATCTTCAAAAAAAGAAAAAAATAACCCTTGCATTTTTGAAACGAACATGGTATGATCTTATAGCTGCTGAAAAACGCGGCGAAAGAGAAATGTTTGATCTTTGAAAACTGAACAACGAGTGAGTAAAATGATTTTGCTTGCAAAATCAAACAAGAGATATTTTTATCTCGTCAGTTTCAACATGAGCTTATCGCTCTTTCTATAAACCAACTTTGGTTGGTCTTTAATGGAGAGTTTGATCCTGGCTCAGGACGAACG